>JALGVI010000015.1 GCA_029838215.1 Candidatus Helarchaeota archaeon
GGTAATATTGGTCGTTCGGGGGGTTCATCGGGAGTGGATTCTTCAGGAATATCTGTGAAAGTGCCTATTATAACGTGATAAGTTGTAATGTTACCAGTTCCTGTAGATGTATCTGCATAAACCAATAACCCAGTTTTCTTCTCATATATTAGAGTGGTATTTTGAAATAATTGTCCTGATGCGGAGTTGTTTAGCTGATCCACTCGAAATTTGATGTGAGTAACATTTTCACGCCAGTAGTATTCTTGGAATTGATATCCATATCCTTCAGCAATGGTTTTTTGGTCCATGAATACTTGCTTATTTTTGGTCCAGTCGTTCCAAGTCATTAGACCGAATTGAGCGTTCATGTAACCGAGGTTTAAGTTAATTCCAATCTCCTTTTGGTTTGCATTGGTATAAGTTTCATTCCCTATTTTCACCATGCCAGTCGTAAGGTTGTGTTTTATTCCAGATAGGGAAAAATTGAGACTCGATGAAAACCATCCTGATTTATTTGCTGTATAATTTGCACGTTCGACAAAAGATCCTCCATCAACCCACGTAGCAGCATTGTCTGTAGCATTTGTATAGTATCCGGTTAACGTCCAATCAAAGAAGATGCTTGGAAATACATCGAATATGAGGTGAACCGAAACATGAGTGGAGTTACCAAAGGACGTGTCAGCATGCAATAGCACTCCAGATTGCTTGTGATATACAAGAGTCGTGTTTTGCCACGTGTCAAAATAGCTATCATTTTGGAACACATAGAAAACAACGTGCGTGGTGTTATCATAGATGCCATAATATTCGAACTCGGTTCCATAGCTCGCAGCACTTTCAATTCCGTTGATGAATGCGTCTTTGTTTGAGTTCCAGTCAGTTGAAGCAATTAGACCAAACTGCGTAGGATAATACCCAAGCATTAGATTTGAACCGATTTCTTCTTGACCGACATCGTGAAAGGTCTCATTTCCGATACTCAGGTTACCAATTAATTTACCATTATTAATTTGACCGAATGTATAGTTCACGTCAGGATTTAGAGTGCCCGTTAAGTTTGCGGAAAAATTGGCGACCGGTGACCATGAATTATCATACCATTCGATATAATTATCGGCACCTACGCTTTCGAATTTCGTGAGAGTCCAATTCAAATAGAAACTCGGGAACGTACCGATTATTAAATGGTATCCTGAATTTTGAGTGTTTGCATGAAGTAGAATTCCATTGGATTTATTGTAAATTAATGTTGTATTTTGCCAGAACCCGTATACAGAATCAGGGAGCTGTTCAACATGGAAAATAATCCAAGATCCATTGTCTATAACCCAATATGCATTAAAAGAATTTCCGTACCCTTCAGAAACGGCTTTCTGTGCCCAGAATAGGTTTTTATTCTGTTCCCAGTCAATCGTTGAAATGAGTCCAAATTGGGCACTAAAATAACCGAGCATCAAATTCGTGCCAATTTCGTATTGATCAACGCCTGCATAGGAAGAATTTCCAATTCGAATCGTTCCGTTGATGAAGCTGTCATCTTTTGCAGTCACGGTAAAATTAAGATCCGGATTTAAATCATTGGAAATATTTGCAGAATATGTTCCTTTAGGCGGAGCAAGCCAGTCGTATGCATCTGTCCAGTTTGCGGCATTATCTTGTGCAACTGTTTCATAAAGTATTATGGTCCAGTTATATGTTTCCGAAACTTGAATTTCGGCACTTGTCGTGGCGGCCACGGGAGATATTCCAATGAGTAAAGGAATTATCCCCATGAACATGGAACACACGATCAGACAGGTCAAAATAATACTTTTCTTCATTCTATTTGTTTTCATTTTTGTCATCTCCATTTGTATCATGCTACTGCAATCCACAATACGATAGAATTATTTTGAATGGGATACATTATTGCAGCAACACTAGGAAAGAACCCATCAACGGAATAGCGCCAACCGTTGCCGTAGTAGCCATTTATGGCCCATATGTAGGCACGTCCATAGACGGGATGTGGTGTTACCGTTGCAACTGCTTCAAGGACATCCAGAGCGTTATTGCCCTTGATGTCGTAAAACACTGCAGGGGAACTTCCATTGTTATAATCAATAGTGACCGTGACGTTGAATGCAGAATAGGTGCCATCACCGTTTGGTGGGTTACTCAAGGAAAGAAGCGTGTTTTGATACATGAAATAAATGACGGCGGGCGGAACGATGGCAGTAATAATTATTCCTGTCAAGATAACAATGATTATCTTTTCTTTTTCCATTTTCTCCCACGTTACTTTGCTATGAATTTATTGATGCGAATGATTACTTGAGGAGCTACAAGACCAAAGAGGAGTGAATTACACACGACATGGATGATTGTATAAGGGATTTGAGCAATGTAGATAAAAAAAATCAAGTTGGGAGTTATTAGTTGAAATGGATAGAAAAACACGCTACTAAGAGCAGAACCGAGATCGTATAAGAGTGTAAGGCTTGCACCGAGGATTGCGTATTTATAAACGGTCCAAGCGCTGTATTTAATCTCCGAGTCGGGATTTTTTTTACGAATTCGTCCCAGAAGACCTCCAACTACTGCAACAAAAACATACAGGGTGAGTAATATTACAAGTGTGGGAAGGGGGGCGACACCCCATGGATTGAAGCTATGAAAGATGAGTGAAGAAATAGCAGCCATGGGGCATCCAACGCTCATTCCAAATAAGAAAGAGGTAATGAAAATGGTCAAGGTAAGGATTTCAACATTAGGAAGGAATACTAGAGCGTATGACCCCCCAATTCCCGTTGCAGTCAGAATGGCTATGAGAGAAATTTGTAAAGCAACATTTTTTTTTCGTTCGAATTTTATTTCTTTTTCAAGTGTAGTCTTGTTTTGAATTTTATCAATAATGGGATCTTTTTTATCCTTGTCAGGGTTAGACTCTAAGGAAGGAACTCTTGTTATTTTAAATTTTTCATCCATGTCTTGACACCATTGATAAGATTTTAGGGGGTTGGATAATCTTGCCAGTTGGATAATCTAGCCAATTACTTTGATACAAAAAACATATATAAAGATATCGAGTGATTTAGATTCTTGATTCTAAAATGAGAAGAAATAAAACAATGACAAAGTCATAGATTTAGAAGACTATAGGCTGCAGCCCAAGCACCCATTATGGCTTTCTCCTCAGAGTTGCCCATTCCAACAATGATAACATCGTCAGGTTTTACTTGCAAAATTTCTTTTAATCTTGCTACTAATTTGGGATTTGATTTCTCTAGATCTTCAGCAATTCCGGGCATGGAAAATTTGTTATTTTTAAATAAAATCGTTAAAGCACCCGAAGCATCGATTCTAAGGGCAGCAGTGGTCTGTTCAAGACCAGATTTTAAATTTTTGCTACCGTTTCGCACAATGAGGATGGCATTAAATCCTGCGAGGGAAGTGTCTTTTGGGACATCAACTAAGATTGGATCAAATGGGATGTTTTTTTCGAATGCTTTTACAGTTTCATTTCCCAATTCTGTTAAAAGGAGACCTTTTACAGTTGTTTCTATTAAATTCAAACTTTTAATGATCTTTATCAGGGTTCTTATTGATCCTGCACCTAGATTAATTTCTTCTTGGAGTTTATTTCGTCCGATAGGAGCTTTTTTTGAAATAATTCGTAGGACACGTTCAAAATGATATATGTTATAGGAAGATCTTGGACCTGCAGGACGATTTGCCAAAATATTTTTAATGTCGGTGCGAGAAATATATTTTCCACTTTTCACGAAATTTCCCCTGATACTATATCAACGAGTGATTATTTTTATTGGTGAGTTTTAAAGATATATTTTCAGCTCCTTCAAGAAGAATTTTGTGCAGGAATAGGCTGGAGATAATCATAAGTCGTAGAGCGTTGAATTGGAATGCGATTTATTTCTTGGATGAGTGCCCGGATCTGAGATACTTCAAGAGATTCACCATAAATAGCTCCGGCACTTCTGGAGATATTTTCTTCCATTAAAGTACCTCCAAAATCGTTTGCTCCAACCTGTAGACCCTTTTGTGCAAGTTGTGGTCCGAGTTTTACCCAAGAAACCTGTATGTTTTTTACGTTGTGCAGGAATAGCCTTGAGATTGCGATTAACTTGAGATGATCTGTCGGATTCTTGATGTCTCCGTGAACATTTGCTTGGAGCTCTAAAGCATTGTTCAAATTGATGAATGCCAGCGGGATGAATTCTGTAAAACCAGCTGTTCGGTCTTGAATGTCTCTTATGATTTTTAGATGTTGGATTCGTTCCTCAGCCGTTTCGACGTGTCCATATAGCATGGTGGCAGTGGTAGGAATTTTAAGTTGATGAGCCGTGCTAATGACTTCAATCCAAGATTTCACGCTAATTTTTTCGGGACAAATCAAGTTTCGCACGCGATCAACCAAAATTTCAGCGGCGGTTCCCGGGATCGAGTCAAGACCCTCTTTTTTAAGTAGTTGAAGAGCCGTCTTTATTGATAATCCGCTTCGTTGAGCTCCTGTATAAATTTCCATTGGTGAAAAACCGTGAACGTGTATCCGGGGAACGAGACTTTTAATGGCCTTTATAATTTGAATGTAAAAATCAAGGTTAGTTTGAGGAGCAATTCCACCTTGGATGCAAACCTCAGTTGCTCCAAGCTCCCATGCTTCTTTCGCCTTTCGTTGTATTTCAGGAATTGATAGAAAAACACCTTTATTACTTGATGGATCTTCGGAATAGGCGCAGAATTTGCATCGAATCGTGCACTGGTTTGTAAAATTTATGTTCCTATTAAACACGTAAGTCACGATTTCTCCAACTTTGCGTTGGCGAAGTAAGTCTGCTGTCTTTAAAAGACAATCGAGCTCTTCATCTTGAACGTGCATTAATTTCAGACCATCTTTTACAGAAATCGGTCTACCATCTAGAGCTTTATCGATTATTTCATGAACTTCGGGTTCGATCGCCTTGAGTTTGTTCTCAATTAGACTCATCGTGACTTTAGTCAAGAATATTCCTCGAAAAATTCATCTGACAAATCCTGATTCATCGATATGAATTAAAATTTTTTCCATGACTCGCTCCGACGTGAACTCTGGAGTTATAAAGTCGGGATAAATTGGTAATCTTTCGATTAACACGCACTCATTTGCTTCCGTGATTTTCCGAAGTTTACGAATCTCGGGCCATTCATGTTCAGGATTTACATGATCTTTAGAAATTGGAGATATTCCCCCCCAATCATGAAGTCCTGCACTGAGTAGGTCAGGAAGTCGATCTTGATTTAGGTTTGGTGGCACTTGAACGTGCATTCGGGACCCGAAAATAATTCGTGTGAGAATGATCATTGCAACCATTTCTTGCAATGCTGGTGGGTTGAAAGAAGGATTATTAATGGTCGCTTCATTATGAACAAAGTTCTGGATAATGATTTCCTGAATATGTTGATACTTCGAATGTAATTTCTTTATTTCGAATAATGAATGGATGCGTTCTTCCCAAGTCTCTCCTATTCCGATCAAGAGTCCAGTCGTGAAGGGAATTTTTAATTTTCCAGCATTTTCAATCAATTCTAATCGTGCTTGAGGAGCTTTGCCAGGGCTTTTCTCATGGGGCATTCCAGGTAGTAGTAGTCGTTCAGAAGCGTTTTCCAGCATTAGACCCATACTTGCATTGACTTCCTTTAGAGCTTTTAGTTCATCGAATGAAAGGATGCCAGGATTACTATGAGGAAGTAAAGAATGCTGATCCAGAATTTTCTCGCATAGGTTCAAGTGATACTCATGTGTTGAATTATAGTTTCCAATTTGTTTTAATGCATGACGAACTTTAGAGTATCGTTCTTCGGGTCGTTCCCCGAACGTGAAAAGAACTTCCTTACAACCTAATCTTGCAGATTGTTGAACGAGTTTCAAGACTTCTTGAGGTTTCATTAACCTTGCTTGAGGATCATTTGGGTCTTTTCGGAAACCACAATATGTGCATTCATTACGACATAAATTCACTAATGGAACAAACACATTTTTAGAATAAGTAATGGGCTTTTTTTCTTGGGTGTTATCCCGTTTATCGAGTAGTTTTGCGATTTTAAAGAGCTTTGACGATGAATAGGACGTAATTAGCAATAATTCTTCCTTTGTGAGAACTTGATTTTTCAGAATTTTTTCTGTTACTTCGGTGAATTGACCATTTTTTCTGTCTTTCATGTCAAATTTTCCTGTTGACGCAATTTTATCGAATGCGATTTTACAAGAATGCCTTTCAATTTTTTTTACTCTTGAATATTTTTAAATAGGATTAATGTAGATATCTATGTAGATATCTACTTAGAAATCTACACGTAAGGAAGACGCTAAAAAATGTTTCGACGCGGTCGTTCTCGACAAGAAATTAGTCCAATTGGAATGCTTGTGCTTGGTGCTTTGAAGGATAAGCCACTTACAGGAATGAACATCATTCGCAAGTTAGATGAAGAATTCTCGGACACTGCTTTTAAAGCCAAGACTGGTACGATTTATCCATTGCTTGAAAAATTGGAAAAAAATGAGTATATTGAGAGGAAAAACTTGCAAAGTCGTGAAAAAATTTACGCGTTGACATCAAAGGGAAAAAATCTCCTTGCAAATGCGATAAATTCCAATTTCAAGAGCGAAATGGCTTTTTCCAGCCGTTTTTTCGATTTTTTCCTCTCTACGGATTTTGTAGATTTCATATCAAGCATGACAAAAAATGTCGCAGAAATTGGTGAGAGCATTGCTGGTCAATTTGACCATGGTTTGAAAGATTTCAAGTATAAGAATTTAAAAGCGGATATTAGGCGGCTCCAAAAACTCATCAATTATCACGAGTCTCAAATCGAGAAACACAGAATCGAAATTGAAAAAATTGAAGAAAGAATTAAGCGAAAACAATTCAAGCTTGAAAAAATTGAGAAAGAATTAGAAGAAACTGAAAAAGAAAAGAAAAAATTTCATGCTATTGAGATAGATTAGAGGTGATTTACGTGTCAGGTCCAAATTTTGGAGAAGAATTTTGGCGGAGATTTGAAACGAATATTTGGAGGAAATGGTTTCCTAGAAAAAAAGTCCACTCACCATTTCATACGTGGAGGCTGATTACGGGTTTTGGATTTCCGTTTGATGCTTTGTTTAATCCAATAGAGATCGTCGAAGAAGATGATACAAAAATCATCTATCGAGTTGTTCTTCCAGGTATCTCCAGGGAGCAAATCACGTTAGGCGCGACTTCAGGAGAATTAATAATCAAGATTCATCCAACAGAAGATGAAAAGGAACGGGCAGAAGCCGAAACGTTACGGAGAGAATTGCCGAATAGCGTGGACGTGAATGAGATCTCGGCATCACTCAAATTAGGCATTTTAACGATAACAGCTTTAAAAAAAAATGCAAACCGGCGAACTGTCGCCATTGATTAGAGAAAAAATCAGGAGAGTTTTACGGTCGCACTCCCTGCAATAGTTTGTCGCACGCGATGGATATGAAATTCCACGTCAGCCCCATCGTGCGTGATGTCAATTTCAATTTTCTCCTTCGGATTCGCCCAAAGCTTGATGGCACCTTCTTCCACGCTGATGTAGTTTACTTTTTTTGCCCCCATCACGTCAAACTTGATATTTTCATTTTGTTCGATGATCGTTCCTTCCTGGAAATTCACGGAGTAATTCATGCTAAGTTTGGCATTTTTCAAGTTTTTCTTGATGACATCGTCATTAATGGATGCATCAGTCAATGTCAATCGACCGAAAATTAATGGCGTGCGTGCGAATTGCTTTAATTCCAAGTCTATCGTTTTTTCTTCGTCATTCTTTGCCACGACCATTGCTTCACTGATTACGATATCGCCCGGGCGGCAGCTTCCAATGAATTTTACATTCGTTGTTTTTATTTCATGTGGAGATTCAAGCCAGTCTGAAAGTTGTTGGTGAGTAAATGCTGCGAAAAATAAACCGTGTGCAATAACCCCACGAAGTCCTGCCCGCCAAGCAGCTGGATCTGACATGTGAATAGGGTTTTGGTCACCCGAGGCGTAGCCGTATTCGATTATGTTTTCTCTTGTGAACTTTTTCACGAGTGGAGCAAGCACATCTCCGACATTAACATCTTCAAAACGCGGGGGAATAGTAATCCCTCCAAAAATCATGTATTAAAGAAAATAATTCATTGTCACGTAAAAAAATAGAGAATTAAGGTATGGCAACAGTTGCCGTTCCAACAATGGCATCTCGGTATCTTACGATACCGAATTTAAACTTATCGCCCTTTCTCTTGCCGATGATTTCTGCAATTACTTGGTCTTTGTCGGCTCGAACCCAATTGCGGATTAATGGTTCATTAGCGAGCAAATCTTTAGTTCGTACTTCGATTCCTTGTGGTTCAAATACCATTTCGTGTTTTTTCTCACCAGCAGCGGCAAATTCAATATTGATTTTGATGGGCGTATTTGCGAGATTTTTCAAGACTTCTTCATCGGAAAGGCTCGATTTTGCTTTTCCCATAAAATATACCGTGCGTGTTGTTGATTTAATGTCTAAATCGACCAATTTTTCGCCATCTTTTTCGTATTTCTTCGTAACAACAGCAGTTAGCGTTACCGTGTCACCAGGACGGGTCATACCCAACATCCTTCCTTGGTACATTCGGACGTTTCCTGTTCCGACCCAATCTACGAGCATTTTTCCGAGAAATGCATGGGTATAAAGTCCGTGTGCGATGATACCTTTGTTTACTAGACCGGCAAATTCATCAACGTGGATGGGATTCGTATCGCCACCCGTGTTTGCATAGACCTTAAATTCAGAGCGTTCTAGTGGTCCAATTGTAAGTGATGTTCCTACTTCGCCTTCTTTCAATTCGTCCCAATTAACCATAATACCATCTCCTTATTTTACTTCAAAACCTCCGGGCATAACTACCACGCCAACTTCTGAAATGCAAGCGACTTTTCCTTTCTTGGATTCATCCTTGCTATCAGCAATTTCAGTTTTAGTTTCAAGCGTGATGAGCAACATGCCGTTCTTTTTGACTTCCATGTTTTTGATAGTTGGAGTAGTTTTTAATTTATCACCATCTTTGATGGGTGGAGCTCCTTTAGGAAATGTATAACCCTGACCACCGTGCAAGATTTTAAGAGGATTCGTGATTATTTTTGAACCATCAGGATTTTTTGCACCGGTAACGCCCATCAGAGCGGGAAGCACGTATGCGTTTGCATATGCTGGATGCGCAATGGGATCATCTCCGAGGTATTCAGGTTGTTTCACTTGAATCGATTCAGCGAATGCGGCTAACTTTTTTGCCTTTACTTTGAATTTTGAGGGCTTCAAAGTTTGTCCAATTAAGTTACTAAAATCAGGACTCATTTTTAATCAACTCATTTAATCCCTTTTTTTCGATTATTTAGGAAAATTTATCCTCTTGTTTTCGATAAAAAGTTTACTTAAATTTTTTTTTGTCGCATGATTTACATTGAGATCAAGACAAAATTATAAATAAACGAAAGAATAATAGCTCTTTCATGGAAGAATTTAACGTGAAATTAGAGAATTCATTAATCATCTCTGGTTCGGATGCGTTGTTAATTGTTGATGTTCAAAATGATTTCACCCCTGGGGGAGCCCTTCCAGTTAATGAAGGTGATCAAATCATCCCTGGAATTAATCAATTAGCAACTAAATTCAAGAAGAGAGAAACACTCATAGTCCTGACACAGGATTGGCACCCAGATGGTCATCATTCCTTTGCTTCGGTCCATGACGGTAAAAATCCGTTCGATCCATTTGATGGAGAGGGATTAGGGCCCGTTTTATGGCCAGATCATTGTATTCAAGGAAGTCTTGGTGCAGAATTTCATGACGATTTGGATACGACGTTTGCCACGCTTATCATTCGGAAAGGTTTTCACCGAGAGATTGATAGTTATTCGATATTTCTTGAGAATGATAAAAAAACGGAGACGGGTTTAGCGGGTTATTTAAAATCAAAAGGGATAAAGAGAGTATTTCTGACAGGATTAGCCTTGGACTTTTGCGTGTATTACTCGGCTATTGATGCACGATCATTTGGATTCGAAACTTACGTGGTTCTTGATTTGACGAGAGGAATCGACAATCCAGAAGGGAACGTCCTAAAGGCAATTCGAGACATGGAACAGAAAGGAGTTAGATTCGTAAAAAGCCCTGCATTTCAGACGGGTTAAAGCAAACCGTTTAGTTCCAGCTCGAAAATTGCCACGGGATTTTCGATGCCAAAATTTAATAGAACTGGGACGATAATTTCGCCAATAATTCCAATTTGATTCTTGCCGAGATTTATACTCGCCGTGCGTCCTGGAATGAAGCTGGGATGAGTAGTGGGCTTGAGGTTAAAATTTTTAACTTGTAATAAGTCCATCAGTCCTTGTAGTATTGATTGAATGTTTTCAAATGAAACAGAGTAAGCTGTTATCGCTGTGCATAGGTGTCTTTTAACCATTGTTTTTGTTTCGGCTTTTTCATCAATGAGACTCACGTCACCAGTTTCAAAGCACGTTTGTGGATAAGCGGCGTGAAGATTTTGACCCAAAAAGTCGAGCATTCCTGGGAGAAGAGAATCCCGCAAGATCGAGTAAGTGCTTACGACGGGATTTGCAATTTCGATGACTTCTTTTTCAGGCATATTCATTCTTGCTTGTAGGTTGTCCTTATTGGTGAGTTGATAATTTATTATTTCTTGATAACCATAACCGATCATTAGTTCCCTGATCTTTCTCGTGAATGTTTCAAGTGGTTGTTCTTTTCCAATGGTAAGGACCCTAGGGAGTTCGGGTTTGAACACGTTATAGCCATATGCAACGGCAATATCTTCAACGAGATCTATCTCGTGAATGAAATCAGCCCTGTATGCAGGAGTCAAGACTTCCAGCGTGTTCTTATCCTTGACAATTACATCCATCCTCATCTTTTTTATGAGATCTTCAAGCTGTTTCATTTTTAGATTTAAGCCAAGAATTCGATTTACATAATCAAGGTGTAACGTTTTTGGAATAGGTGCAAGGTCAGGTAAGACTTCCACTCTTCCATCAGCGTATCGGATTTCTACCGATTTTATTTGTCCTTTTCTCTCTGCAATATTAGTTACCAATGCATTCAGGGCGATTCGTGCCACGCGTTCATCCAAGCAAGTGATATCAAAGAATAAATTTGTAGTATCGGGTTCAACGGTCGTGTCGTCCGAATTTATGATGGGAGGAAGTGAGAGAACGGTATCTTCTGAGTCCACGAGAAGAGGGTATACTGGAGAATTTTCGATTAAGTGAGCATAGTCTCTTCCTTTTTCTACTTTTTGTAGGATTTGATGACCATCCATTGCCTTGATCTCATGTAGTGGAACAAAGTATATATCTTCAGGTCGCCGTGCCGTATAAGTTATGGGAGGTTTGATCTTATCTAGATCATGCAAGCCAATTGAAGCTTTACGTCTATTACGAGAATGTGTCATGTGTAATTTTTCTTGACATTGCATGACTTGAGCCACACCCGCATCCGAGAGCTCGACATTCTCTACAATACCACTCACGATGAATGGTCGGATTTGATTAACGACAGGATCGATATTTACAATTACGTTCGATTTTTCAACATTATATTTCGGAAGTCCTGCTTCAATTCCCAAAACACCTTTTAGAGCTCGAGCAATGCCTTCCGTAGCCAAAAGGTCCACGCGATCGCTTTCGATTTCGACTTCCATTTCGTCATCATCATTCCAGCGATCAACCTCTCCTTTATTAAGTAGGATGAGGTCTTCTATCTTCGGTTTAGGTATTTTTTTTCCGATTAATTGGCAGAGGTCAGAATATGATACTTTTATCGTTGGCATTTTCTTCGAGCTCTTTTTGTTAGTTACGGGATTAATTTAGATGGAAGTTAAAATTCTTATTAAAATTTAAATTTATCGAGATTAAATCTTTTGCGAGAGAAAATAAATAAGCATCATCCACTAGAATTTAGAACAGCATGCACCCGCTCGTAAAAAATGAAAGTGAAGTTAGGAATTTTATTTGAAAATTCGATAAAATCCGACTTCAACAATGGTCGTGGAGAACTGTGCAATTTTTTCTAGAAGATTGAAGATGGATTCAATTAAATAAGGAATTTCATTAATCTCAAAAAATGTTTTAAATTCATTCCAATCTTTCACGCTGCGAAAAAATTCAGCGCCTTGCATTTGTAAATCGCGAACGACTTTCAACCGTGCCTTCATGATTTCCTTGACTTGATCAAATGCCGCATTACCGAGATCAAGCATTTCGTTGAAGAATGCTTTAAAAGAGTCCTTATAGATTCCAAATGTTTTCTTGAATGTTTCTATGCAAAAGTCATACGTCTCCTTGTAGGGCTCGATTGCGCCTTTTTTTAGATACGCCCCGACATTTTTCCCGATATCCCGCAAATTATCCGCTATTTTTTCGAGCACGTATAATATAGTATAAAGATTTACTGCTTCTAGATTGGTTAGACTTAGGTTACCCATTATTCGAGGATGTGAAAGGGCATATCGAAGCAATTTAGTATGTAAAAAATAGAGGTAATCAACATCTCCATCTAAAGGAATAACAGAGCTTGCTTGATCCACGTTTTGTTTTATCAAGGCTTCAATAAGATCTTCAAACATAGAGATGATTATTGTATGGGCTTGATAAATTCCTTTCAAGACGTCAAGATGTATGTTTTCGACGTCGTTTTGAATGACGATTTCTTTTGAGCTCGACTTGATGATTCGGCATCCATCGAGCTCGCGAAGTTTTTCTCGGATACTTCGTTGCTGTTCCGTGCTGAAAATAGTTCCTGATTTAATATGGATGGTAGGATATCCATTGAGATATGCCGCAATAATTTGACGTAGAACGTGTTTTGAGATCGTGTTTTCATCAATGTTGATGATTTTTTTCTTAGTGCCTTTTATGATTTTCTTTTTAGGATAGACTCCCAGCCCCCCATTTTCTTGGACTGAAAAAACGAGTTGATCCCCTTTTTCTAGATTATTTTGTTCCAGCCAATCTTTAGGGAGCGAGATCACGAATGATGATTTTCCAAGTGCAACAATTTTTCGGACTTCTATATTCTTTTCCCCTCCATTTTATTCTTTCACCATTTACTCATGAATTCAGGAATTACGGTTTTTCCAATTTGTTTTATGGCTTTCGTGATATTGGGACCTAATGGTGATCCACAAACCAACTGAGTGCAACCGGTACTCTGCAGAACTTCAATTTTTTCAATACAATCTTTTGGAGTTCCCGCTATGCAAAAAGCATCTAACATTTCGGGAGTAACTGCATCGATGGCTTTTTTGAACTTACCTTGTTTTAGAAAACCTTCAATATTCTTAGCTTGTTCAAGAGGGATTCCGTGTCTTTCCAATATTGGAGGAATACTTCCTCCAACGATGAATGCCACGACAATTTTTGCTGCATTCTGTGCTTTTTCGGGTTTATCGTGGATGCTGAACGAACAATATGCACAAACATCGAATTTTCTACGTTTGGGATCTCTCTTTTCCATTCCGATCTTGAAATTCACTTTAGCTTGCTCATAATCACGGGGATGACTGGCATTTATTAGAACGCCGTCAGCCATTTCGGCTGCTAATTGGGACATTTTAGGGCCTTGAGCAGCCATATATATTAACGGCTTATGTTTAACCTTAAAATGAAGCTTTGCTTTGGGAAGTTTGAAAACATCGCCATTATATTCCACGGTTTCGTCATTCCAGAGTCGGCGAATGATGTCTATGCTCTCTCGCATGCCTGTTAATGGTTTTTTCCGTTCGATTCCGAGATTTGCCAGGGTAATTTTATCTCCCGCTCCTAGTCCCAGAATTGTACGCCCGCCAGAAATTTCCGCGATCGTGGCAATAGATGAAGCAATGACAGCCGGATTAATGTGGTAATAGTTGGTGACTCCAGTACCAATAATTATTTTTGAAGTGTATAGAGCGACTTGAGTTAGGGAAACAAATACGGAACGGTTGGTGAAATGATCGGTAACCCAGACATTATCAAATCCTTCATTTTCAGCTAATTTCGAATAGTATGCCACGTCAAGTGTTTTTTCGGCAGGAACGAACTCGATTCCAAACCTAAGTACCACGTTTCATTCCTCCTTCTTGAATGTCGGTATGATTTTCTTTCCGATTGTTTTAATTGCTCCAGTGATGTTTGGTCCAATGGGAGTGCCACAAACGACTTGAGTAACTCCAGTTTTTAAGAGGGCTTCAATCTTGTCAATGCATTCATCCACATCCCCAATAATGGCAAATAGATCGACCATTTCATCAGTTACAAGATCACGTGCTTCCAGGATTTTCCCTTGATCCATTAAATTCTGTATTTTCATTGCATTATCCATTGAGATTCCGTGTCGTTCCAAAACAGGAGGAATGCTTCCAGCAACAACATAAGCCACGGGAATTCTTGCGGCTTCCAATGCTTTTTCTCGATTTGAATGAGTTGAAAAAACCGTATATGCTGCCAAATCAAAATTTGGAGGCGTGATACACCTTTCAGCTTTCTTTGAGGCTTTTTCAAGATGTTTTTTAGCAATCATGAAATCCTGCGGATGAGAGCCGTTTATGAGGACTCCTTCAGCAATTTCAGCTGCTAATTCAGTCATATTTGGTCCTTGTGCTGCCAAATAAATGGGTAGAATGTTCTGTACTTTGAAACCGAGTTTGGCCTTTGGAATGTTAAAAACATCACCTTCAAGAGTGACAGATTTGCCCGCCCATAATTGACGAATGATTAATACACTTTCACGCAAAGCGGCAATGCTTTTCTCACGTTTGATACCGAGTTCGGCGAGAGTTGTCCGGTCTCCTGCGCCTATACCAAGTACTGTTCTTCCTCCGCTAATTTCATCAATTGTTGCAATTGAAGATGCGATTACGGCAGGATTAATGTGGTATGGATTGGTAACACCCGCGCCTATGGTAATCTTGTTCGTGTACAATGCCACGTGCGTTAGCGTTACGTAGACATTACGGTTGTTATAATGGTCAGTCACGAAAATTGTATCAAAACCAAGATCTTCGGCTATTCGTGAATAATAGGCGATATCCAGCGTTGATATATTAGGAGCAAATTCAATTCCGAATTTTACCATGATTAATACCTCTCCCAATTTTTTTGATCATATTCATATATACTTTTGACGAATCGTATATATTCTCGAATTGCAGTTGAAAAAAAATTATTGCATTATCGGTAATTTAACCTTCAGCTCGGATTGAATTGCTTTCAATTCCGAGAATACCATTTGAAGTGAGACAGTATCTGCAATGAGTGCCATGGTTTGTTCGGGTTCGCACATTAATCCCTGTTTTAGTAGGAGCTCAACACCGTAATCGGAGTCAAGCAAGTCATGATTCATTAATCGAAAAGTCTGATTAACAATAGGCTGTGGGATTTTTGACTTATGATTTGATTCTAACACGACATCCAAGAGTTTTTCAACGAATTTTTCTCGTGCTTCATCAGGAATGTTTTTTATCAAATTTTTATATCCGCTCATTTTCTATCATACCCCTTTGTATAGTCAAGAGATATATACAATTCAAATATATCTCTTCAAACTCTCCAATATATTAATTTCGGAAGGAAACGGTAATTTTGTTCTAGAAAACGATCAATCTTTCTTACATCATAACCAATCTTAAGCATTGATATTCTACTTCAATCCGTTTTTGGGACGATTTGATTCAAACTATTCAAAAGTGAAGAATTATGTAAATGGGGGGTTTCCCATCATAAAGGGGCTTAAATAAAATATTTTATCAAGATCACTAGGGATTTGAGGAGGTATATTGAAATAGAAAGAGGTTTTGGTGGTTTTATGGCTAAAGCGATTCTTTCAAGTAAATTCAAGAATTTCTTATAATAAGAATATTAGATATAGAAATGAGATTAAAAGTTCATTTTTTTAATTGTAATTAGTACTACTATTGAGTGATTTCCTAAATCCGTCAGTACTTTTTTGCTTTTTTCCGCACTTAATAAAAGTATACCGAAATATATACTAAATTCGGATTACGCTGAAAGCTCTAATGCATAGATGTCAGTATGTTCTAGGTTCCCTTCAAGGTCATAACGGTTTAAATGGATGATAATTTTGCCAGAGTTTTTTCCATTTTTACCTTTTTCTATTAAGATTTTCTGATCTAATTCGAATTCATGTTCAGGAGCTTCAGGTAGTGTGAAGTTTAGTTCTTTACTCAAGATTTTAGAAGTTTGATTTTCGAATAAACATTCCATAGCCATTGTAATCACCTTTCTAAGTGCATCAAAAGAATATAGGTTTTTAATATTTTTCTCAAAAAAGTATATACAAGTATATACGTTTAGATGTCGTTAAAACAAGAGAATTTTTCGACAGGACCCCGTATTTAAAAGATGATTTTACATTCATATTCCGGAAAATGGAATAATGACTTGTTTGTTACAAAATCCTTGGTTGGAAACAAAACAATCGATATTTAAAAAATAAAAAGAGATTTATTTAACCACAGGATAGCTACCAAATATTTTAAGCATTGTAGATACCTGTTTTATATCTTCGAGTGCTTCGATGGTCATTTTATCTTCTTGATGTCCTTCAAAATCCGTTATGAATAAATATTCCCATGGAGTTGATTTTAATGGACGAGATTCAAGTTTAGTCAGATTAATTTTACGATCTGAGAATGCTTTTAATGCTTTTAGCAATGCACCTGGTTCATGTTTTACTGTAAAAGCGATGGAGGTTTTGTCTTGACCGGTTTTAGGGGGTTGCTCTCTTCCAATTATGAAAAATCGCGTGAAGTTGTTTGAATAATCTTCAATGCCTCGACTCAATATAACCAAACCGTGAAGTTTTGCTGCAAGGTCAGTACCAATGGCTGCTGCGTCTTGTTTCGTTTTGACAATTTCAACGGCTTTTACCGTGCTTTTCGTAGCCACCGTATTCGCAGATGGAAGCTGCTCGTTCAGGAATTTGCGACATTGTGATAATGGTTGAGGATGACTATATACTTCTTTGATTTTGTCGAATGGGATGGATTTTGGAGCCAAAAGATTCTGAGTGATTTTTTGGATGATTTCACCGCAGACTTTAATATCACTTTCAATTAGGAGATCCAATGTATCAGCAACAGTCCCAGTTGTTGTATTTTCGACGGGGACAATTCCAAATTCGGTTTCTTCATTGATAACAGCGCGAAACACTTCAGAAATTGCCTCACAAGGAATATAGCTCGCATTTTTTTCTTTATAATATTCTCGAGCCGCTTGTTCCGAGAATGTTCCTGGAGGGCCAAGATATGCTATCCGAATTTCTTTTCCTTGCAAGCGCCGACTGATCGAAAAGATTTGTTGATATATTTGATAAATATCTTCTTTTTTAAGACTTTCAAAGGGTTGATTTGAAATTAGCTTTAAAAGTTTGATTTCCCGATCTTTATCGAGAATTGCTTTTTGTCTGTTTTTCTTTATTTTACCGATCTCGTTTGCGATTTTCATGCGTGAGTCAAGCAAGGAAAAAATCTTGAGATCGATTTCTTCTATTTCCTTTCGTTTCTTTTCCAATTCAGACATGCTTATTTTCCTGTAGTATTTATTTAAATGCCGCGAACAAGTTCCAATTCGCTTGCACAACGCGGGCATTTATTCTTACTTATTTGAGCCCATTGAAGGATTTCATCTTCATGCGCGGCAGATCCACAATATTTGCACCGAACCAATTTCGGATCATCAAAGGGTATCATTTTATAGCAGATAATGCATTTAAGCTGCCGTTTTTCTTTCTCAAAGGGAAGGACCATGAGTTCCTTTTTCAGGGCATCATATTCTCCTATAATATCGCCATCAAAAATTGCATCATTGATGACCCGTTCTATTAAGGACAAGTCAAGTCCGAGTTCTGACGAGATTTGATTTAAATTTACACGTGCGAATTCTCCCGTGTTGGTAATTATCCATTCAAGGATTTTGCTACGACTGTTGAATAGAACAGACCCGGGTAATGATTGTTGTTCCATTGCATTAAGCGCAATGCTAACATTCATATCGATGAGAGGATCTTCATACCAACTTGCAGACATTAGCATTGGAAGGGCATCAATACCAAAGCTTCCGTCACTTTCGTTTAAAATTTTTCCGAGCAGTTCATATGCATCTCTCATGAGGTCAATATCAACATCTTCATATTGGACGGTTTGACAAAGATTAGAAATTGCATTTCGGTAATCGCCAGCCTTTAAAAGGTCTCGGACGGTCTTCAAAATGTTTTTTACTTGCCTATTACTTTCCAAATCAACAAGCCCCATTAATCTTTAGTGAATATTAAGAAATCTCAACGCGGCTTTTTAAAAATTTCGCTTTCACTTCTTAACGGACCATTTTTTCGATTTTCAGTCCGTCTCGAGATAGCGAAGTTGAGAAAATGTCGTGATCTTTTCGCAATTGTCTTGAAATATCTTTTATCCTACGAGGGTCACAGAGGATGATGATGCAACCACCTCCTCCAGCACCAGTAATCTTGACACCGAATACATTTAGCTTGCGTATTTTATTGATTATTTTTGAGACTTCAGGGGTGGCAACTCCCATTGCATCAAGAAGACCTTGATTTACATTCATTAATTCGCCTAAATCTTTTAGGTATCCGCGTTCAAGGAGTTGGCGTCCTTTTAGAGAGATCTTATCCACGCTTTGAAAGATTAAAGAAAACACTTGGCGATTTGCATTATATTTTTCCTTGACCTTTCCGACCCAAAAGCTTGTCTTTCGCTTAATCTTAGTATCTAAAATGAGTATGGGTATTTTAGACCTAACATCCATCCGTTTAACGGAACCTTTTTTATAATACACTGCACCGCCGTGAGAACTAATCGTGTTATCAATTCCAGATGGGGTTCCATGAACGAGACATTCAGACTCGAATGCAAGAGATGAAATTTCTTCGATGCTTAGGTTTAGTTCTAATAAACCGTTGAGTGCTCCGACTGTCGAGACCGCGATGGCAGCAGATGAACCGAGTCCAGCACCTAGAGGTATTTGAGACCATATTTTTAATTCAATTCCATTTTCAGGAAATTTTTTCTTAAAAATGGACGTACAACAATTGAGAATTGGTCCCATTATTTTTAGATGAGGGATTTTTGATTCAATTGCTTCAAGATCTAATGGGAATTCTTGGCTTAAATGTACATCTTTAGCGTGAATTGATAATTGTTTTTCAGAAATAAATTTAGCAGTAACAAAAGAGCGTAAATTAATTGCCATGGCGATGGCTGCAGAACCATAAACGACGGCGTGTTCACCGAATAAAATGATCTTACCAGGCGCTGAAGCCGTGATTTCCTTCAATGTGATCGCAAGCACGAATTATATTTGATGAAATGATTTCAACCTTGTTGAGAAAAGGAGCTAATTTCTTTCATTAAATCTTGATGGGTTACAAACATTCGTCGGCAACAGTAACGAGTGAAGCCCAGTTCATCAAGAACCTTCTCGCTTGATTCGTTTTCTTCATTGACCCTTCGATAATATTCTTCCCACTTGTGTGCAATGAGTTTTCCACACGTGAAGCATCTAATTGGGATTATCATGATACAATTCCTCATCGATAACTTTTTTGCCGTCTCGTGCGAGCAGATGGACCGCCAAATTTCTTTGGTTCAGTTCTTCGGAAATCCCCTACAAGCATTACACGATCATACTTGACAAATTTTGATTGTAGGCGTTGGCTTTTCGTCCATTTTACCAGAGCGCGTGCGATTGCAATTCGAACGGCTTCGGCCTGACCCATAAAACCTCCACCCTTGACGTTAATGTTAATATCTACTTTTTTTACAATATCATCTCCTGCTAACAGGAGTGGTTCCATGATTTTCATTCGAGCGATCTCGGGCATATATAGCTCGATAGGAACTTTATTTATACGAATCTTGCCTTTTCCTTCTCTTATATTTGCCCTGGCTATTGCACTTTTTCTCTTTCCAGATGCAAGTTGAACTCTGACCATAAAAACACCTACTTAACTATTCGATGACCACTCCATTCCAACCCAATTCTTTAGATAATTCTCCAAGTGAATAATATCCCCGATTTAATCGTGATGCGTTGTATTCAGAAAGAGAGATGCGTTCGACATTTTTGTATTCTTCAGGAATTCCAATAAAAGCCCTGAGTCGTTTAAGGGCATTAAATCCGCGTGCCTTCTTTTTTGGGAGCATGCCTCGAACAGTTCGTTTGAAAAGACGATCTGGACGACGGGGATGAAGCGGACCTTTCCATGGAGCAGTATGCGTACGAATTTGTAACCAAGTTTTATAATGATCTATGATTTGTTTTTTCGACCCTGAAATTACTACTTTTTCCACGTTAACAATTGCAATTTTATCTCCTAATAATAACTGTTTTGCTATATAACTAGCAAATCGACCTAAAATTGCATCCGTGGCATCATAAACGATGGTTTTATTCGTATTCTTTCGAGTGCTCATCATGAGTTCCCTTCATTTAATTATGGTGATATTTGTTCCGGTTGGATTTTTTTCATATAATTCTCGTATGTTCATCACGATACTTTTTGATTTTAGTAATTTTTCGCGAGCTTTTTCTGAAAAGTTAAAAGCTGCGATTTGAATCTTATGATCGAGCTCTCCAGAAGAGAGAACTTTTCCCGGAATTATTATCATATCATTTTCTTTCGAATATTTATTGATTTGATAAAGATTGACTTCAATTTTATCTTGATTTCGTTTTGATAGGTCTTTTGCGACCTTGCGCCATATCCTGCGTTTCGTGTTCCAGAGGAATTCTATTAGTTCCTGCTTGGGAAGGTTCGAGGATTTTAAAGGTTTTAACATGATTTTTCACCATTACGCTTGAATCTCAATTTTTTCTAGAAAATCTGTAACTTTCTTTTTGAATATTTCACAAGATTTTAAAACTATTTGATCGGGGGGTAATTGACCATTTGATTCAAGGTAAAATAGGAATGTTTTTTCATCCCAACATACTTTTATTGCATTATTTTCGCACATTTTTTCACATTCTCGGCACAAAGAGCAATTTAGCTTATCGTCAATTACAATTTCGTTTTTTTCATTCTTAATAATTATGTTTCTTGGGCAAAAATCAATACAAGGAGCTGTTTCACATTTCTTACATTTTTCTTGGTCGATTTCGAATATAGGTACGTATTTAAATGAAGCAGTCGAGACAGCTTGCCATTTTACATGAGTTTTTCCAATTCCCATTTTTGCATATGCTTCTAATACGAGTTTTTGACCTTTGTAAAGTTCAACAATAAAAATTTTTGGTTCTGCAGGAATGATTTTGGGATCTTCACTTTTTAAATCACTAGAATATACAACAACATTTTCATTTTCGGCTTCCTTATCGATAGTAAAACCGACTTGACATAATGAGCAACCCACGCCCTCACATTCGCATTTATCTGGAAAATTAAAGTCTTTCATTTCACTCTTGAGTGGAATTAAACCTAACCGTTGTGCAATGTTACGATCATACAAAGAGCTTGTATTTTTAACGATCCAAACATCTTCAATTGCCAATGTTGGGACTTGGGCCAACATTATGCGTCGTAAGCCATTGACCAGGCTCGGAACACTTCCTTCTATTAATAATGTGAGTATATTTTCATATTTTTCAATGATTTGAATTTCCACTTATCACATTCCTCCACGACAACCCACTAGACTCGTCGACCGCGACGACCACCTGGACGTCTGGTTCCATCATGAGGCAATGGTGTGACTTCTTCAATTCGCCCGATTCGCAGTCCAGCACGGGCAAGTGCCCTAATAGCAGCTTGCGCACCGGGTCCTGGTGTTTTTGGACCGTGTCCACCAGGAGCTCTAACTTTTATGTGAATTCCTGTAATACCTTTTTCTTGAGCCATAGAGGCCGCACGAAATGCAGACTGCATGGCAGCATATGGACTGCTTTCATCCCGGTCAGCCCGAACAATCATTCCTCCGGAAAATTTAGCAATGGTTTCTGCACCGCTAATATCGGTTATGTGGACGATCGTATTGTTGTAGGAGCTAAATATGTGGGCTATGCCCCATTTTGCTTTTTCTCTTTTTGGGCTACTCATTATTCATTCACTTTCCATATTATTGTATGTTTGGTCGGGCAACGTGTTCTGGATTATTGAGAGGAGAGCCAGGAGCATAATCAATTTCCTTCTCTTCATCACGTTTAACTAAATATCCGGGAACGTTTATCATCTCTCCACGAAGTACTATATGGTTATGAGTGATGAGTTGGCGCGCGTGATAGATAGTACTAGCCAATCCTCTATTATAGACCATGGTTTGCAGGCGCCGTTCGAGGAGGTTTTCGATCGTTAGACCGAGCACGTCATCAAGCGTGGCATTTTTAGGCAAGACACCAATCCGAAAGAGTTTTTCGAGAAGTTCCCGGTTTTGCACTTCATCTGGATTTTCGATGCGGGAAAGGAGTTTTCGAGCACGACTGCGGTAATTTGAGATTTGAGTTTGCAGTTTCCAAATCTCTCTCTTATTTCGTAGTCCGTATCGCCCTATAAGGACGAGTTCTTTTTGAATTCTATCTTTATCCCAAGGTTTATTCGGGCGTTCAAACCTTTTTTGAGGTCTTTTTGGATCTCCCAATCAATGTCACCAATTAGAGTTTATTTTTGACCTTTCCTTTTACGATGAACCCCAACAGCTGATCCTCTTCTTCCTGTTGTTTTAGTATGTTGTCCCCGGACTTTCAAACCCAGTTCATGTCGAATGCCCTTCCAGCTTCTCGTGCGTTTCATGCGGTCTAAATCACTCTTGAGCACGAGCATTAGATCTGAGCTTATAACGTGAAAATCGCCTCCACGGAGATAGTCTTTTTGTCGGTTGAGCATCCAAGTTGGAATCTTGTAGTCTTTCATATTTTTAATGACATCCTCGATTCTTTTGAGTTCAGAATCTTTAGTGAAACCAAATCGTATTTCAGGATCCACCTCAGCTTTTTTGAGGATCATCCGTGCCAATCGCCTGTTTATGCCCCTTATATGAGTGAGGGCGTGGTAGGCTTTTTCTTTTCCGGGTAAATCTGTTCCGTACATCCGAATGATGTGCTTAAAGTTTTCAGATTGACTCATTTCATTATCCAACTCATCATTTGGCTTATGGGGTTTTCTTAAATTTATGAATAACCATCATGCTAATAAGACACGCTGAAAAATCTTTCCGAGCTTGAGAATACAGCATTTTTTGCTCGGACATGTACTCTTGATCAGGATCGATTAAGTCAGCACGACAACGATATTGCTAATAATCAGTTAAAAAATTTTTTCGTTTGTTTGTCTTTTTCATTGCTTAGTAAGATTGAAAAGGAGTCTTGATTCTTCGTTCCAATCACGTGAACGATAAGAATTAAATAGCTGATTTTTTTAGCAGAATCAAACATGTGTCTTTAACAAAGAGATTCGATAATAGGCGGGCTCTTTGTTTTGAGCACGAACATTCAAAAATTTTCGTTAATGAGGAATGATAGATGAGTACTTTCAAGTGTCTCGTGACAGGTGGTGCAGGATTCATCGGCTCTCATGTGGTGGATGCATTTCTTGCTGATGGACATGACGTCATCATCATTGATGATTTATCAGAAGGTAACATGATCAATATTGAACATATTGCGGACAAAGTGGAGTTGGAAATCGGCACGGTTAAGGATGCTGCATTCATAGAGGAATTAGTAGAAGACGTTGACGTGATATGTCATTTAGCGGCGAATGCAAGCGTTTCAAAATCGGTGCACAATCCTAAATTAGATTTTGAATCAAACGTGATTGGCACGTTTAATCTTCTCAAGGCAATAATGAACACGGATGTTAAGAAATTTATCTATGCATCAAGTGCTGCAGTTTATGGGGAGCCGGAAAAAGTCCCGATTAAAGAAACAGATCCATTAAAACCAGTTTCTCCTTACGGGGCATCTAAAGTTTCAGGCGAACATTATGTTTCCGTATTCAATTCGACATATGGCGTGAAATCCGTTTCATTAAGAATATTTAATTCTATTGGTGAACGACAGCCCAGGTATGTCATTTATGATCTTTTAAAGAAGCTGATGAAAAATCTCTGCGAGTATGGAGAAACCAAAGAACTTGAAGTATTGGGAACAGGAGAAAACATCAGAGATTTCATTTACGTTGGTGATGTTGCACGAACGTTCTTAGAGTGTGCAAAAAAGTCGATTGTAGACGGTAATATTTACAATGTTGGGACGGGTGTAGGTCATTCAATCTCATCACTTGCAGAAGAAATCTTAAAAGCATTGAATTTTACTGAAACAACAAAAATTCGATATACAGGAAGCTCGTGGCAAGGAGATGTATCAAAACTGATTGCTGACATTTCAAAACTTCAAAATGATTTGAATTTCGAGTTCACGCCATTTCCAGAAGCATTACAACACGAAATCGACTGGTTTAACAAAAATATTCGAGATCTAACGGCATTTTAATTTTTTCTCTTTTATGCTAAAAATTTTTAAAAAAAGAAATTCTACATAATCGTGATTGGTATTAATGCCAACGTTTCAGGCTTTGGAAACAAATTTCAGTGCTCTTCAAGTTGCACAGAAAAGAATCGCTTGAATTGAAACGTCAATTTTAACTAAAACGAATGAAAATCATCCATCGATGTGAATGATAAAAAACGGACACGATGCAGTGAGGCAAACGAATGGTAGAAGAGACGCAAGTAAAACTCATAATTTTTAGTGCGTTATTAAGTGCATTGCATGATATAATGGGAAAAGACGGAAAGAATTCAATCTTGCGCTTTGCTGGCTTATCTGAATACATAGATAAAGAAATTAGTCCGTCAGTTGATGATTCCATTCCATTCGATGTGGTCAAGAGGTTAATAGATGCCATGCAATCACTGCTGGGACACGGAACAAATGCCATTCTTTATGAATCGGGACGAAAATTTGCGGTTTACTTGTCTCCTTTTGGATATTCTTTAGAAGAAGTCATTCACAAGCTAGAAAAGTGGTTTGGAGGAAAATGGCAACTTGTTAAGGCAGGTGCCGAAAATTCTACCGTCGTGAAGATTGAAAATAATCCGATTTGTCGCGGGTGTCATTCAGACAAACCTTATTGCCACATTGTTAGTGGAACACTTGCCCGAATCCGTGAGGAAGCAACAGGGGAAAAGAGTTTTGCAAAAGAAATCCGTTGTATAGCAATGGGACATGATGCATGTCAATTTGTAATAAAACCATATAATATGAAAGGAAAACGCGGCTAGTGGATGGAATAACATGGGAAGCAAGTATGTTTTTAAGATAGTCGTATTGGGTTCAGAAGCAGTTGGAAAAACCTCGCTCATCAATAGATACGCTGAAAAAAAGTTTACTTCAGAATATCACCCAACGCTTGGAACAAATATCATCATCAAGGAAGTAAATTTGCCCGATATTCAGAGTCAGGTCAAGTTAATGCTATGGGACATTGCTGGACAACGGAAATGGACGGAGGTTCGACATTTATATTATAAAGGTGCTCAAGGGGCACTTTTAGCATTTGACGTTACCAGACCAACTACATACAACGCGATTTCAGAGTGGAATAAAGATCTTGCGGATTTTGTTGGGGAGGTCCCTAAAATCCTGATCGCAAATAAGATGGATTTAGTTGAAGATATCAAAATAAATGAGACGGAAGGGGAAAATATGGCAAAACAAATTAACGCTTTTGGCTTTCTAATGACTAGTGCTAAAACAGGCGAACGCGTGAATGACGCATTTGAATCTTTAGCAAAAGAGATAATCAGATCATCATAAATAATGCTCAATTCTCCAAAAACTATCAGTTAGGTGAAAAAAATGGTCAATCTCAACAAATTAAATACGTTACTAAATAACTTTATTGATTCTATTAACATGGTTGAAGCCACGATTCTCATGACTAAAGAAGGGTATATTATCACATCAATTGTAAAAGATTTAGGGGAGGAATCGATTGGCGGCGTGACTCAAATCGTTCGATACATTTCCGATGTAATAACATTCGATCCAGCCCTCTCTGAAGAACGAGGCATCAAAGAACTTTCTACACCAGAGAAACTTTTCATTTTTAGGCAAGTCGACCCAAAGATCATGTTTTGCGTCATTTGTAATCCACTAATTAATGGAAAAATCGCAAAAGCTTATTCTGAATTCGTTGCAAAAAAAATTGAACAGCTTCTGGAAGACAAGGACATTCCCTTAGAAATTCCCAAGATGGAACCGGATGAAAAAGAAAAGGAAAAGGGCAAAGAATATGTTTTCAAGATTTGTGTCTTGGGTGATCCTGGTGTGGGAAAAACCACGTCCATCATCCAATTTGCACAAAGCCGGTTTGAGAGCGAATACAAATCAACGATTGGAGTATCAATCATAAAAAATGACCTTAATATCGATGGAGACACAATTCATCTCCAAATATGGGACATCGCTGGACAAGAACGATGGGCAGGAATGCGACGCGTTTATTATGCAGGGTCTCTTGGAGCTCTATTATTATATGATGTTACCAGAGTTCAATCTTTTGACAACCTTGAAAAATGGGTAAATGAGTTCCAAACGTATACGTCTTCAGAGAATCCATTGCTAATGATTGGTAATAAAATCGATTTAGTGCAAATTCGAAAAATATCAAAGGAAGACGGAGAAAAGAAAGCAAGTGAATTTGGAATACCATATCTGGAAACATCAGCAAAAACTGCAGAGAATATTAATAGGGCATATGAAGAACTAGCTCGAAGTCTAATTAGAAAAATATCTGAAGAATGAAGATAAGAAACGTAAAATGAAAATAAGGTGGCGCCGAGAATGGGATTTGAACCCATGCTCCCAAAGGGAACGGACTCTCAAGGCCCGCGTCGTAGCCGCTTGACTACCTCGGCTTGAATTTTTATTTGATCTTTGCAATGATCATCGAGAAAAATATACTTTTTCCAAATAAAAAGATGTTTAATTAGGAGATTAGGAGGGTTTGTATGAACTCTTTATCAAGATCTAATTTACGGATTCGATCCCAGTCCTTTTTAAGATATGGAAATGCCAGTTTTGAAACGATTTCCTTCATTTGATCCTTGAATATTTCTCGCATTAAATCCACGTAGAATCGAAATATTTGAGAGAGTCCTTTACGCAGTTCGTGTTCTTTGATGTCTTGTTGAAACACGTTTAGAGTGAGGAGATCCCAGCCTTTTTCTGTATAATTCACGTTTTTAAAAGATTTTGGAAGTAATTGCTTGATCGTTTCCATTTTTTGGTCAAGAATTTTTTCTCTACCCTTGACAATCGTATGGGTGACTTTTGATAATAGATGAAGGAGTTGTTGATATACTTCGATGACATCCATTAATTCTGCAGCTTTTGTGATTTTCTGGGCTTTTTTCCAATCTTGGTAGAGCTCGTCCATTTTTTCCGTGAATACTTCAAACTGTGATGTGTTTCCATCCCAATTATCTGAGAATTCGGGATCAAGAACAAATTCAAATTTATCATTGAAGTTAGTTTTTATCACGTTCAATTGCGCGCGGATTTCATTGGAAGAATCATCCATCTCGGCTGCCGTGATGAATAATAGGTTTGGATCTTCAATATAAACCCACTTAAGTCCTCCCATTTCAATGCTCTCTATTGCTTTAAACTCTCGGGCTTTTTGATCGGGAGAGCAAGATATTTCTTCAGCAAACCGATAAAGTGCGGTTAGAAATGAAGTTAAAAGGTCGGGATCGGACACGGCTTTAGCATATGCGCGGTTAAAGATGTTTCTTCCTGATTTCAAATCTAAAATCCAAACCTCACGAATCAAGGGAAATCATCTCCTTCTTAATTTCCACCATGCTAATCATTAATAGGGTTGTTCAAATATTAAAATCTATAGAAAAATCGGTTTGCAAAAAGTTGCGGAAATTCGTGATGAGTCGTGAAACCAGAAGATATTCAATCATACTTGGATGAGAAATTTAGTCGAATTGAAGAGCTTCCGCACACGGCAGATGTAAAATATCGCCTTTTTGGAATGAATCTCGCCGATGCATTTGAACTGGCAGGATATGTATTCACGGATACGCATGCAGACATATTCTCGGTAAATCCAATAGAATCAATTGAGATTTCAGTTAGTGCAGAGGACTTAGGGAGTTTACTTTTTGAATTCATCGATGAACTCATTTTCATTTTATCTACTAAATTTCTCTTGATTTCATATTTCGAGAATTTAACAATAAATGAGAAGGATGAAGGGTTTATTCTTCACACGATTGCTTGGGGGGAGGAGCTTGATCCTTCGAGACATGATTTGAGAACAGAGGTAAAAGCCATGACATATCACGACCTGAGCATTAAATTTGAGAAGGATAATCAATCGTTATCGGGTCCTGTTTGCATTACCTTGCTTTTTGATATCTAAAAAAATCAGTCTTTTCATTGAAGGAAACGTCAGAAATCTGTCTCACAAGTCTTAAATATATTTCTTGATGTATATTTTATCATAAGAGGCATTGGTGCGATAAAGCGACATACTAAGACTAAGCAAGAGTTTTAAAGAATTACGAAAAAGATAGGAATTAAGAAAATTCTTATTTAAAATCGTTAAAAATAACATCATCTCATCATGTTATTTCACGAATGAGTTGATTTACTATTTTATATCGTTCCTGTTGCCTGCATGGATAATGAGGTCACTTGTCATGAGTAGAAGGCATCCAAGAAGAAGAGGAAATAGATATAGAGATAAGTCCTTTCGAGGTGGAGAAAGGAGAGAGAGACCACCATTTGATGGTCCTATTGATAAGATTGCCGACAATATTTATGAGATTTCGGAGACTTTTCGCCCTGGAATGCGAGTTCCCAGCAGGATTTATTGCGATGATGTACTTTTGGAAAAAATGAAGAAGGATAATACTTTAACGCAAGCCACAAACATCACGTTCTTGCCGGGTATCTATAAATTTTCCATAACTCTGCCCGATGGTCATTCGGGGTATGGGTTTCCAATAGGAGGAGTGGCAGCAACAGATCTTGAAGAAGGAGTCGTATCTCCTGGTGGAGTTGGTTATGACATCAATTGTGGGGTACGGTTATTAAGGACAAACCTGCAAAAAAAGGAGTTAACGAATTTAAAAGAGTTAATGGAGCTCTTATTTCGTTCGGTTCCTTCAGGTTTGGGTTCGAAGGGTAAACTCCGACTTACGGTTTCCGAGTTAGATAAAGTCTTACAAACAGGTACTGAATGGGCAATTGAAAGGGGATATGGATGGGAGGAAGACGCGATTCACACGGAGAATGCAGGTTGTATCGAAAATGCGAATCCCAGCTTGATTTCTGGTAGAGCCAAGGAGCGAGGATTGCCTCAGTTAGGAAGTTTGGGATCTGGTAATCATTTTTTAGAAATTCAGTATGTAGACAAGATCTACAATTCAGATGTAGCAACAAAACTGGGCATTAAAGAAGAGGGTCAGATTATGGTCATGATTCATACAGGAAGTCGTGGATTTGGTCATCAAGTATGTTCGGATTTCTTGCGAATAATGGAAAGATCAGTTAGGGATTATGATATAAAAATACCAGATAGGGAATTAGCTTGTGCGCCGATAAAAAGCAAGGAGGGACAACAGTATCTCCAGAGTATGGCTTGCGCTGCGAATTTTGCATGGGTAAATAGACAGATGATAATGCATTGGGTTCGTGAATCCTTTGAAAAATTATTTCATCAACAAGCAGAAGATCTGGACATGCACCTTCTCTACGATGTTGCTCATAACATTGCAAAAATCGAAATGCATGAAATTGAAGGCAAGAAGGTGAAGGTTTGCGTTCATCGAAAGGGTGCCACGCGTGCATTTCCTGCGGAGCATCCAGAAGTGAACAAGGATTATCGGTCGATAGGACAGCCCGTGCTCCTTCCCGGATCAATGGGAACCGCTTCGTATCTTCTTATAGGGGGGAATCGATCAATGGAATTGTCTTTTGGTTCAACGGCTCATGGAGCGGGTCGCGTGTTATCCCGTTCAGCAGCAACAAGAAAATATTGGGGTGAAAAGGTTCAACAAGAGCTCATGAAGGAAGGAATGGTCATAAAAGCCGCATCAAAGCGTGTATTAAGCGAAGAGGCTCCGGGAGTCTATAAAGACATTGATCGTGTGGCAAATGTTAGTCACAACTTGGGTATTGCGACAAAAATAGTCAGGTTACGTCCTTTTGGCGTGACAAAAGGCTAATTTTTTTCATTCTATCTCATTTAGTGCCTCGATAAAACTCGTGATATTTAGATTATGCAAAATAATTAAAATGAGGCTACTAACTTAAATTTATTAAGTCATAACGAAAACTTAATAATTTTAAGATTCAAAAACGATTCACATAGGAGAAAAGTAAGAATCTAAATATTATTCATGATATTTCACATGCTTGGTGGATTAGATGGGTACTAAAAACATAGAAGAGAAATTAAAAAAAGTTCTCATCGAATTAATGGAAAAAACTTCTATCTACAATGCCGTGGTAGTGGATAAAAACGGGTTGCCCATCACGTCGTGGGATGGAAAAAAAAATCAACCAATGGAAAGTGAAATTGAAATATTGGCTGCAGGTATTAGTTCTAGCATTCTGAATTTAAGCAAAAACATAAACCACATGATGCGGATTAATCACGGTGATTTACAACAGATGATCATCGAAAATAAAAAGGGAAAGACAATTATTTGTGAAGCGGGTGAGAACTCACTAATAATTAGCAATGTACCAGCGGATGCGTCATTAGGCATTACATTGCTTGCTTTGAAAAAAGCCGCAAAAGACGTTAGCAAGTTACCTGTCGGTCCTAAAGAGGTAAAAAAGATTCCTGCAGATTTTGATTTTGAAATTCCCACTATTGATTAGGTGATTTCATGAAAAGTTCACGAGATATCTTGCAGTCATTTTTTGAGCTTTCTGCTTCAATGGAAGAGAATCCAGAAATTAAGAAAAGGATTGATGCTTTTATTGCAACGTTCAATCGCAGGGATCTTCGAAAAGCCAGTACGCGCATCCGAATTTGGAAGTTTTTAAACGATCTTCGAACTAAAGCCAGTCCAGACTTGAAAGATGGTTTTGAAGGTATTATGGCAGATTTGACAGTAAAATGGGAAGGCTCCCTTAACCGGGCCTTGCGTGAAAACAAAATACGCGAAGAGTAACTCTAATGGAACCAATAGAACTTATTTTTAAATTACGTGAGGGAATAGACGAAACTAACTTCCAAATAAGCGATTTAAAAGACCAGCTTTCAGCAGGAAAACTATCCATTAAAGAACATGAAAAAAAGAAAAAGAAGTTAGAGAAATATATTGCTGAATTAAATGCAAGAATTGATGTAATCAAGAAGAAGTTTTCACCATTACAAAAATACGTGTTGAACCAGACCGATGAGGTTCTCGAACATTATCAAGCAGAGTTGGATCTCACGCAAATTGGCATTTTAAAGGTTCTTTTTCTGTTGGATCAAGAAACGTATTTCATAGTTCCCGTAGATTTTCGCGACCCAAAACATGTAAAAGTCGAATTTCCAACCGAGTTGAGTGATTTAATCGGATCGGCAGATGAATTGCAAGCATTAAAAGAAGTTCCCGCAGATGGATTCCAAGTCAAAGTCATCCTTGATGAAATTCAAAGCAGGTTAAATTCGAAACAAGACATGTTCAATGAAATCGACTTGCTTTCCGAGCAATTTACCATTTCAAAAACATCTTCAAAAACACGGGTTGAGGTAACGCTCTATGGACTTGACATGCAGGAATTCTCTCTTTTCGTGGATGTCGGACCATACCCTGATCCTCCCGTACTTCAATTGACACCATCGTTACAAAAGCACGTGTCGCTGAACGCATTACGAATCTTGAAAAATTGGGATCCGCAAAGGTTTCACGTGTATAACGTAATACAAGAGATTTCGTTGATTTTAGATAAAAAATTGCGACTTAATAGGGAGATGGAATTATTTGAGAAGTTTAAGATTCCTGCAACTTTGGATGAAACGAATGGCATCATAAAAGTAGTGTTGCAAGAGAGTCCGCAAAGTCCTCAAATCACATTCCTCATCAAGATACCTCCAAATTATCCACACTCACCCCCATTAGTCGAACAAGTAAACCCCATGTCAAACGAGGCATTGAATGAACAAATTCTTACCCGATTGAATCAGGCCACGTCGGAATATTTAGAATTACAAAATTTTGCAGAGGTCTTTTCAGAGATCTTGGACATCATGAAAGAACATTCAGAATACGTGTGCGTTGAATGTAAGCAATTCAAGTGCCCAACTTGCGGAAAAAACTTGTTTAGTTCTATTGCAGGAGTCATTGGAGAAAATAATTGTTATCGAAGAACCAAGTGTTGTGGTGCCACGTTACATGAGTGCTGTTATAGGTTCTTTGTTGGACGAGACCATAAGTGCCCTGCATGCGGAGCTGCTATTAGTCGCCTCTAAAAGATATAACAAACGAAAAACAAGAAACTCATTTTAAGAGAAATAAAAAAAAATTGAAGGAATAAGTTGAGGATTTATCCGCCCATATCAAGCCCTAATTCTTCTCCCACGATCTCTAAGATGGAGCGAAGAGCCATGGCTTTTGCCATTTCACCAACGATTTTAATATCGCCAGCCATATATGCAGAAGCAGTATCAACTTCACCAGTTAAAAGTCCAGAAGCAACATCTTCATTCATTTGGACTGTTACGGTGGGATTGTCAGGCATTCCCTCATCAGCTTTGAGTTTGCCGTCCTTAATCTCCATGTATGCAGCAGTAAGTCCTGGAACTTCCATGGCAATGATGACGTCTTCTTGATCTTCTAATTCTTCTTGAAGATCTTCGTTAGAAGCTGCTACTTCTTCGACGGCTTTTAAGAACAGGGGGAGTTTATTAGGATCGAATTGTTTTGATTCGATTAATTTTTTAACTTCGTCAACTGCACCCATTTTCTTTCACCAATTTTTTCTTTTTGATGTTTTTGGGTTATTTTTAATTAATAGATACGAGAGATTCCTAACTCACGTGAGTTAATTTGATTTTGGTTCAACCTCTCGATCCGGTAATTTTCATTTGTCTGTGAAGACTAAATTTAGCTTAATTAATTCACTTAAAAGCTTTGCGACAAAAATGTATCTAATTACAAACATAACAAAGCAGAAATTCATTGAAAAACGTGAAAAAAAAAGCACGTGAATCAAAAAAACTGTTTTTTTTGGAAATTAGAATATTTTCCATAAAATAATGAGATGTCAGGGGGGTATTAACAAAATTACCCGATAATTGGGCTAAACACGTGTTAAAATTCACGAATGTCGCCGATCTTTTCTAATAATTTTCCGTGTCTGACCGTAATTAATTCCCAATCTTGTAACTCGTGCCATCCCTCAAGATGGGGATCATTTTTTTTCAAGATTCGATTGGTAAATGGATCTGAACAGACTTCCACCATTGAACCACCATGATAATTGGTTGAAAGGAGATCTTCCCATTCACGAAGATAGAGATCAAGATGATCTTCAAGAGATTCCTTCCAAATGCATGTCCATAGGCGTTGTGTTTTTCGTAGATATCTCCGGACTCGTTTTCGAATTTGTTCGGAAGCATTTCCAAGTTTTTCACGTAATTCACGATGATTTTTTGCGTTTCTACGGATAAAGAATAAACGTGATCGGTCTTGGTTACTTTTCTTGAAAGCATATAGTGTCGTTCCATCGGAGAAAAGGAAATTCAAGGTCAGGTGTTTTTCATTAGTATTGACTGCAACCACATCTTTTATTAAAGATGCGAGAATGGATATGGTATCTCGGAAAGACCGCCTTTTAGTCGAATCTTGCAAGTATTTTTCTAAAAGAAAAAGAAAGACTTTTTCAGAATCAGTGGTTCCTTTTTGTTTAAGTTCATTAAGAGAAAGATATTTCGTGGTCATGCGGCCATTATGTGCGAAAACCCAATTTCTTGTTGATTTGAAGTTAGGGTATGCCCAAGAAAGAAATGGGTGGCAATTTTCAAGCATTGGATTTGGGCCTAGTCGTAAATGGGCTATCCCTGCATCGAGATAATGTTTTTCCATATGAATTTTTTCTCGCAAGGAATAGAGCGATTTAATAACTCGTGCCATTTTAATGCGTTTTTCAGGTTTCTGAATTTCATACCAACGAGCTCCTGATTGATGCATGACCACTTGCGGAACAACTTTTCCTTTTCGGAAACCAGCGAATCCAAATCCGTCCAGATTGATTCCTGCTGGTTGCCAAGTTTCGAGTATTTCGAATAGATATAAGGAGAGAGAAATGTTGGAAGAATTGCCAGTACTAAAACCGTAAAGCCTGCACATTCGTGATCACTTGTCATATATGGGGAAAAAAAGGAGCTGAGCCATATTAGAACGTGAAAATCATCGTGGCACTTTCTATTTGGATGAAGTAATCCGAGGATTTTTGAAACAAACTCAATATTATGTCCCGATATCCAAACCTAGATTTTCACCAACAATTTCGAGAATAGAACGGATGGCAAGTGCTTTAGCCATCTCACCCGTGATTTCAATGTCACCTGAGGTATATGCGGTGGCAGTGTCAAGCTCGCCACTCATGAGATTTTGAGCAACTTGTTCGGACAATCGAATAGTGACCGTGGGTTGTTCATGCATTCCTTCGCCCGCAGTAAGTTTGCCAGCTTTTATCTCAAGATAGGAAGATAAAACGTCTTTAACATCGAGTTGTATGACAATATCGTCCTGTTCTTTTAATTCATTCGTTAGTTCTTCATTTGAATTTGCTATTTCTTCTATGGCTTTCATCAACAATGGGATGTCTTTAAGTTGATAATCCTTGTTCTTAATTTTCTCTTTAATTTGGTCTACAGCCACAATTCCACGGCTCCTTGGAGTTCTTAGTTTAAATTTACGTTAAAGCTTTATAAATTTTCATGCTTTGTTTTAAGGACAAATTGCCTGCGTTTTAAAAAAAAAGAAAAAAGAGCTAATTTATTGTAGATTTACAGCGGTTGAAGCACGAAAATGTTAGTATGGTCTTCCAGGGTGAGAATCTCGAGTATATTTGCTTCTTCCGCGATTTATACGGCCGCGGCTCCTATCATAATATCCGTCTCTATAACTTCTCTTTGGACGTCCATATTTGGGTCGCATGTATTTCTTATCTGACAGGTTATTGTCCAGACTCACCTCGGGGATTTCCTCATCGGAATCTTCGAGTTGTCCAAACTTTCCTAAATTTAATCTTAAATTGCCTCTAAAGATGGAAGTATAGGCGTTGATGATGTTATAACACTTATCGGGTTCGACTTTATCAATAGAATCATCCCACAACGTCAATATAATGGCTCCTGTTTCATCTCCAATTACAGCTTCAGCCACTCTATGAGTCGAACCATCCTTTTTGGACGTAACTTCTCTAATTTCGCTCTTTTCAACACATTTCACTTTTAAATTGATATTGTACATTTTAGGTCCCAATTCTTCTAAAACCTTGTATTCCTGCGTGATGGGCATTTCTGTTGCCGCTTCTTCATCAGTAGATTCTAATTCTTCGGGACTTTCCTGAATTTCGTTATTTTCTTCGCTCATTTTTTTCATCACGTTATTTCTAGTATTATTTTTGAAATTCCGGCTCAAAAAGTTCCGTAAAAGCTTACGATACAAAATTCGAGAAGGAAAATCAAAATACAAAAAAAAATTTCAAATTTAAGTGTTGTTTTTCCAGAGCATGATTTATTAATTATGAATCATGACGAAGTAAAATAAAATAAAATTTATGAAGTCGTGAGAACGATGATTAAAGAATTATGGATTGTCGACAAGCAATCGGGAACCACTCTCCTCCAGCGTGGTTACGGGCAGACTCAGACGAGTGAACGTTTAATGTCCGGTTTTTTACAAGCAATTTACGGACTTTATCAGTATGCGGAGTCGGAGTTGGCATCAGCTGAGGGTGGTAAGGGCTTGGAAAGCATAAACATGGTCGGCATGAGATGGTTATATGAAGAGAAAAAAGGATTGATTTTTATTGCTGCCACGGACAAGGAAACTCAATTGGAATTATTGCTAAGTCAATTGAACTTGATAGCTGACACGTTTATTGAAAAATTCGGCTCGCCGTTTGAAGCACTTTATGGGGGGGGCTTGGAAAAATGGCTTGAAGGTGATTTTTCTCCATTCCTACTTGAATTGGATGATATTGTCTCGCAATGGGATCAGATGAAGCGTGTTGAGAATGCGGCAAAGGTCATGGATTTTCTTGACGTTGTTCAAAACGTCATGGAGCGATTCCAGAACTTCCCAGGTTTTGACACATTAATTGAAGGGGGGCATCTCGACATTTTGGGACAGGCATTTGCAGATGGGAATTGGGACATGTCTTTTCTTTCAAGCATAGATGAATCCGACTTGCGAGAAAAGATCGAACGGATCTTCGGTCATATAATGGAATTCTTCATTTCCCAGGGCTTAGACGTTATCACGTTATGCAGGACATATCTTCATCCGTATTTCAAAACAGACTGGACGCGGATAAAAGAAACGGGCTTGGACGATCTTTTAATCCAATTATTCATATAGAAAAAGATTAAATGTTTTTAAAAAAACTTTACTTTTTTATTACAATGAGGACAAATTGTCATTCCCGGAGTGTAATACACCGTTTCTCCGCATAATGGACAGACCATTTCAATTTCTTCAACTTCAGCTTCTTCGAACATCTTCTTGCGTTTTAATTCTTCCTTAGATATTTGAGTTTCGAGAGCAGATTTCTTTTTATCGGCCTTTTGTTTTTCCTTTTTTTCCGGTTTATCAAATGTTTTCAGAACATCAGACAAATTTTGGATGTTGGTGTTTATGTACTCGGTGATCATGGGCAAGATATCACTTGGGATTTTCTTGAAGTATACGCGGGCTTTTACGGCTTTTTTCCCTCCTCTCACGATGCACAAGATGCTGAATTTTCCTTTTTCCACCTTGATTTTTTCCATGTCATTGTAGAAAATGCTAATCCCATCAAACGCATCCCTGTTCAATTCTTTAACTTTCTTGACCTGACCAATGAAAGCCACTCGATTAGTGGTGACATAAAGATCTCCTTTTTTCAAGTTTCGGAAATCCAAACGTTCTGCAGATGTTGAAGTTCCGCTAATTTCGACTTCAGGGACTGCGTGAGCAATTGTTTCTCCTTCAAGGACATATGGTTTTCCTAACTCGTCCCAAAACCTGTCAGACATGAAAACTTCTCCTTTTTCACGATAAATCATTCAAATCCAATAAATTTTCGGGCTTGTTTTTCCTCTTCTTCTTTTTTCATTTTCTCGGCCATTTCAGGGTCCACATTTGTAATTCGATCAAATGCTGATTCAGAAGCATTCTCCAATCCCAATTTCTTTAGTCTTTCGCGTTCACGCAGGATCTCTTCTCCTTCCACGACTTCCGTTTCTTCTTCAGTTTTTTCTTCGTCACTCATATAATCATCTTCCTTTTCTACTTTCCACAAATAACTATTCTTTCAAATTGCCGGAGTAAGAAACATCGGAATTGCTCCAGCGGCACCTAGAAAGGCGAAGTTTATGAAAAACGGTATCAACCAGACGAGAGCAAATACGAGCAAGGATGGAACCCAAGACAAACTAAATTGCTTTTTCACGAATACTAATTGAATTAATGGAATGAAGAGCGTGATGATCATGAGAGCAAGTCCCAGCTGATCAATAATACCGGGAATTCCTGGAATAATGAATGTCATTGGTTGAAATATGAAAGGCACGAGAGCACCAAGCATGAAAGATAAGAGAAAAGTATAGAGAAATCCAATGACGAGACCACATGCCAAGAAGATCATGAATGGTAAGAAAGCAAGATAGATTGAGATTCTTAAGGTATTTCCAACCGTGAATTTTTCGGGAAGATCGTCAGTCGCCATTTCTAGGCGATCTAACACCCGAAAAACGACAAAGTAGAGCATTATGGCATAAAATACAAAGTCAAACACGAGCATTCCAATCATCATGACTCCAACGAGATATATCGTAGGCATTGATTCACCTCATCCAGTTAATTATGACAATATAACGGATTCTTTATTAATTTATTTTTGATGGTGTTCATTCGACTTGAACGTCCGCCGTGATTAGCGTGAATTGGTTGAGAATCAGGGCATTTAAGGTCGTTTGACTTGATTAATGATCCAATTGAAGATGATCTTGAGAACACGTGAGTCTCGGTGGAGTTTATGACCACCATTAGGAATGAGCATCAATTCTTTTGGATTATTTGCTGCCTGATGGAGTTTTATTGCATTTTCCTTTGAGATCAATTCGTCTTTCTCCCCATGCACGATGAGAATTGGTGCTTTTACCTGCTTGACGTGAGTTAGTGGATTAATCTCGACCAGTTGTTTTTTGATTTCTCGTATTTTTAATTTCTGATCGGCAAAAGTCATGAGAATTCCGAAGAGGAGCCTATCGAAAAAAGCAGATTCCGGATTCAAATCAGCAGGAGGGGCTGCACAGACGAGAAATTTTGGACGTGAATCACGTGCTGCGAAGTACGGAGTGATCATGGCACCTGCACTAAAAGAGAGGATTCCCGCGTGGTCAGGATTGAGTCTCGGTTCGTGCTCTTGCACGTGATTGAAAATGTCTTTCACGTTTTGAACCCATCCGAGCGGAGAATACTTGCCAGATGATCCCTTACATCCTTGAAAATTAAATAAAGCCACGATAAAACCGTGATCGCAATAAGGCGTGCAAATTTCCAAATAGCCTTTTTCTTCCACGGAGAGATTCCGACCTTCAGGAGAAGGAATTCCGTGTAGAATAGCGAGGAATGAATATTCATCCTGTTCTTTGTCAGGATAACAAACCGTCCCTGAGATTCTTGAATCATTACTTTGAATCGTCTCACGAATTTCTTTCATTATACCATCCGTTATTGATTTCGATTTAAATTAAATTTCGTCCTTCCTTGTGAAACGGGATTTTTTTGAAGTCTTCTTCTCGGTTATTCAATCATCACGTCAATTTTCTTTTTTCTCAATTTCTTTAGGATTTTTTGCTGGACCTTGTCCATTACGAGGGGATTTCCCACGAGCTCAAGTCGAGTCAGTTTCGGGAGATTTGTCAGTGATTTTGGGAGTGTTTCTATTTTATTCCCACTGACATGGAGTTCCTGTAAGGCTTTCATCTCGTGAATTTCAGTTGGTAACAATTTCAGGCCAGTATTGTTTAATCGCAATTTTTTCAACTTTTTCAGTTGAATGATTCCATTTGGTAGCATCGTGATTTGATTATTGCTCAAATCCAATCCTTCGAGATTTGAAAGCTCCAATATCTCGTTCGGAAGTTCATCAAGTTGATTGTTGCTCAGTAATAGGACTTTTAGGGAAGTTAATTTCCCGATCCACGATGATAATGAGCTTAATAGATTGTTTCTGAGGTCTATTCCCTCCAATTTTGGAAGCATGGCGAAGGTTTCTGGAAGGCGACTTATTTTATTATTATTCAATCGCAGGATTCTAAGTTCCCGCAGTTTTTCTAATGAGTTCGGGAGTATTCTAATCTGGTTTTCGCTCAAATCAAGGATTTCGAGTGCTTGCAAGCTTCCATCCAAGATAGTAATATCTTCGAGTCTATTTCCTTTGAGATCCAATGTTTTCAATGAATTCATTCCGTGGATGGTGATTCGTTTAAGACCATCATACTCGAGTTCAAGTTTTTCAAGCGAGTTTAATTTCAATATCGAAGAAGGCAAGTCCTGTAAAAACTTATTATTTATTTTTAGTGCATGAACCACTTTTTTTGCTGAGAAAAAAACTACGGGCATTTCATTTTCCTGATATGCATTCCATCCGTTTTCCTTTTCTGAAAATATGTTGATGGTTATTGTTCTTTGGTTCATTTCATCATAAAACTCTTTGAAAGCATTCCTTTCTTTTTCCGTCAAATTTAGCAATTGTTCCTTGAATTTCAGGTCTCGCAAGATCTTTCTGGATAAGATCATCTCTTCCGTGATTTCGTCGCTATTAATGAGCGATTCCAAGAGTTCCATCGCCTTTTCGCCACCGATCTCACCAAGAGATTTGATTGCAATTTCGCAAATGGACGAATATTGGCTGTTTAGATATTTTCCGATTTTTTTAACATTATTGGATGTAATGAATTTTTCCAATTCCAGTTTTTCTTTTATTTCCATCAGGAGGTCATCAATTATTTCTTGTAAGTCGATTAGTCCATCTTGTTTTACCAATTTTTTTAGCTGTTTTGGGGTTTTTTTATCAGCCATCAAGACGATTGCTCTTCGTGCTTTTCTTTGCTTTATTCTATTTTCGTGCTTGAGATAATTCAACAATCCATAAAGATCGCCGTTATTGGTCAGATCACTCATTTTTTCTTCGTCTAAATCAAATTCTATGTTCATCTGAAACAAAACCTCGTACTTGAGATATTTTGAGAAGATTTATCATCGTACAAATTTTTCTTTGATTTAATCTCAAAATTGGATTTTATTCTTTTTCCAAGATGGTTGTCTTGACTGGTTGAGTATCTCTCTAGATTTCTTGCCATGAAATTTGTGAAAAAAGCTCGAAATTTCTTTTCTTGCTTGGGGAATACTTTCACTGACCTCTCTCTATCTCCCCTCGGTTTAATGGCAGTTTAATTTAGTAGAACCTATTTAATGGAGAATCTAAGCGAGTAATTCAGATGAATTTAACTTAAAAATTAAAAAAAATGATAGGTGATTGGAAGTGAAAGGCGCAAAGAATGAGAACCGTGGTCAAGTGCAGGACATTTCGAGCGTGAAGGATAAATTCATTGTTAAATCCTATTTTCGTCATGATGGAAAGTATGTAAGGCAGCAATTTAGGGATGGAGAGGATTTAGTTTTTGCAGGCTTTCGTGATGATTCCATTTGTTTTTTGGAAATTGATTTTAATTTCCCAGGTCTTGATGCCTTGGAGATTATTGAGTTTGAATCGATAAACGTGATGATGTCTGCATCAGTTTATCGAAGCAAGGATCCCCTGTTATGGCAAACATATCAAGAGATGATGGCTTATCATTGGGATAAATTTTCAAACATATGCCAAAAACATCTTGCAATATTATCCGATGATCCTGCTTGCATTTATAATGACAAGGCTACGTGGTTGCTTGAAATCATCGTGCAACCGGATTTGACGTTTTCTCGGCTTCGTGATCTCGTTAAAGAAATCGTTGATTTTTTTTCGGATTTAATTCGGAGGATCCAGTTGGAAATTGAGTTTGAAGAAGGTAATATTGATTTTTTAAACGTGGAGGAAGAGCTTCGTGAATATTCTAGATGTACTGCAAATGTTCAAAAGAAAGATTTTGTTGTACGACTTCCTGTCACTGTTTATGAACGGCTGAGTTCTTTTCCCGACATAAATTGGTCCGAACTTGTCAGCATGGAGGTCGAAAAGATCCTTGCTAGTCTTGAATTGGAAAAACTGATTGATGAATTTGACGTAAAATCTTAAAAATTCCCTTTTTTGAGAGATGGTTATAAAAGATCAGGAAATTTTTTTATTTTGAAGCAATTTCCATTTTATAATATTTATTCAGTGGAAGTAATGGGATATTTTTGAGAAATTATATTTAAACGTGATTGAGATCCTTTTTCTTTTTTTGGAATAAACCAGTCATGGAAGTTCTGATGATTCACCATTTATTAAACGAACTGTTTGAATAAAAATTTGATAAAATTTTAATAGCATTCAATCTTTACTTAGAATAGATTATTCATCAGAAGCAATCGTACGATAAATTTAAGTTTAGGACAGGTGGAAGTGGACTCATGCCTTCAAGAACCGTTTCTGGAGAACTTTACTTTAAAATTGTATATTACGGACCGGAATTGGCGGGAAAGACCACGTCAATTAAATGGATACATGAAAAGGAAGAGGGAATTCGAACAGGAAATCTCACGTCAGTAAAAGGTGGCAAGGATGCAGGATTTTTTGACCGGATGAGCGCACAAATTGGCAAGTTGAAATTTCAGGTCTGGTCTGTGGCAGGTCGGAGTAAGGGTCTTCAATCACTACGTAAGGTAATTCTTGAGGGTTGTGATGGCTTGATTTTTGTTTGGGATGTCCATAAAGATACGTGGAAGGAGAATTTGGCTTCTATTAATGAATTGATATCAATTTTAAAAGGTAAATTAATCGAGATGCCAATTATCGTCATGGTTAACAAGATGGATTTGGCCGATCAAGATATTGTTGATAGGAAGTCCATTGAAAAGATCTTTAAAAAAGCAAAACTCAATCACGCGCAATTCGTTGAAACCGTGGCGATTTCAGGAGAAAACGTGAAACAAGCATTTACAGCTTGTGCCAAGGCCATCCTAACGGCATATTCAGAACAAAAACAAAAACCAAATAAGAATTAGATGGTTCTAAATTATTTTTTCGGGTATATTTCACGAACGGGTGCAGGAGATCGCGTTACATGATTTCAAATCCAGATGTTATAATTTGTGGGGCTGGTATTGCAGGATTATTAACGGGAGCGGTACTTTCACATAAAGGATTAAAGACTTTAGTGCTTGAGAAGACGAATCGGGTTGGCGGACGCTCCAATTCTATTGAATTTAAAGAAGGTTACGTGGTGGATAATGGACTTCACGTCATCAGATATGTCAAGAAAAGTCCCACGTGGAAGATCTTCAAGAAATACTTGGGGATTAAACTTGACTTGATAAACCTCGGGGATACCAAGTATTTTGCAAATGGTAAATGGCATGATTATCCGCTCTCAGTTCGTGCTTTAGGCACTACCACATTATTCAATCAAGATGAAAAAACGGTTTTTGGAAAGATACTCGTGGAGGATATTTTAAAAGCTAAGATAGAACCGTTTTTAGAAAAAGACGTGGCAAGTTGGATTAATGAAGTTGAGAATAAACATGATTTTCATTCAAAAAACGCGCGTTTTTTTCTCGAAACGCTTGCGAAGTTCATGCTTGTTTCTCCAGGAATGTTAGATCTTTTATCAGTCGGAGAGTTCATTGAGGGAATTCAGACAGGAGCCAAAGCTTCTGCAGGCGCAGCTTATCCGAGAGGTGGATGGAAGCCGTTGATCGAGCAACTGTGCGATATAATTAAAAAAAATGGGTCAATAGAACTAAATTCAAAGGTTGAGAAAGTCATTATCGAGGCAGGAAAGGTTCAAGGAGTAATGAGTGAAGGAAATAAAATTCAAGCTGATACCGTTATTGTTAACATGCCTTGCACGCAAATTTTTTCGGTTCTCGATGAAAAATTATTTGATCCAGCATTTATCCAAAAATGCAAGTCGATCAGACCATCTGCAGGAATTTTCATGGATTTTGGATTGAGGGGGAAGATTTCTGAAAATAATGGTAGTAATATTTCGGCTGAACCGTTTACCATGTCCATTTTCACGTCAAATATCGACCCGAGTGTTGCACCAGAAGGTGAACAGCTTTATACGATCTTACAACCCACGACTCCCGAGATACTTCAAGACAAGGAGAAACGTGATGAAATCATTAATGGGATGAATAATTTAATAGAAAAAATGTTTCCGGGTTTTTCAGATCTCGTTTTATGGAAGCGCGTTTCTGTTGGTCACGTCGTGGATGGAGCCATCCCATTGATATCGCAACACCAAAAAATTCGACCGAGCGTGAAGGGTCCATTTCAGGGACTTTATTTCACGGGAGATACTTATAATGGTCCAGGAACGGGCGGTGAAATTGCCCATAGTTCTGCGTTATTATGCATTCAACAGGTTTTAAATGATTTAAATATAGAATGAGATATGAAATATCGCCAGACAACTCAGAATTCGTATTTAAATGCTATATGAAAAAGTTAATGGAATTTCGATGATGAAGTTCATGTATTCATAGTAGCTGAGAGTTGCATATGCTCGTTTTTGTAAATCCGATGGGAGTCCAGTTTGGTAATGACTAACACGACTCAGACCAGGATCACTATAGATATCTTGCAGTAGAATTCCCTGACATTGAGCTACCACGTTATCTTCATTTGCTAATAGATTGACATCGGTATAGTTTCCTGAAGAGACTACGGTGATTCGAAACTCAAGTTCGGCGATTTGGTTCACTTCTAAGTCAGTCACCGTTTTGTAGAAGGTCATTGAGTCTTTTTCCAACCAGACTGAACCCTGTATTGGGACGGGATTAGAAAATGACATGTTTTCATGAGTTAAATTACTAAATACAAGGTTGAATCGCAGTGAATCTATTTTATTATCTGCAAGGACACTTAAATCGGACCCGACCTTGAATTTGACTTTTACTAACACTTCTTCAGAAGATTGAGTGAGATTACGCGCGCCCGATCCAGGAGTAACTTCAATGTCATTTGAAAGGAATTTTTCCAGATTGCTATATTGTCCATCAAAACCAGTGATTGGTGCTCCTGTTAGCTCATATTCCCATTCAAGAGTACTGGAATATTCGAATTGTTCAGATCGTCGTTTTGCGATTTCCCATATTACATCTTGAACCAGCACTTCATATCCGATGGAATTCGAACCAAGTCGATCTCAGCTCCGAGAAAATCCGTGGTTGAGCTTGGTGTTGAGACGGTGGCTCCACTCGGGAATTTATCCGTGAGAGAAATCTGTAAGTGCGTCCCTCTAGCTGCAATGCTTATACTTGACACGATCTTATTAACTTTCAGGCGTTGTCCAGCATCATTCATGTCGTAAGTCAAATGTAAGTTGTCACCTTCGACAATCATCGTTCCAGGATTTGAGTTTGCGAGAAAATATGTCACGGTCATGGGAACAATGACTGCAGCCGCTACAATGATTAAAATGATGACAATTATTGCCGTAGATATGTTTCTTATTTGGTATCTTGATTTTTTATACCAAGATGCTTTTTTCTTTGGTGCTTCTTTAAGCGTGGCTTCTTCTTTCTTACTTTTCGTGATTTTCTTGCGAGTTATTGGCTTTCGATGTTTTGATTTTGTCATTTTCGTGCCTCACGAGCACCACGTAAATAAATAGGAATAGC
>JALGVI010000142.1 GCA_029838215.1 Candidatus Helarchaeota archaeon
GGATTCAAGACACTATTATTAGAACGAAACGCCCGAATCGGAGGTGCCTGCTCGAGCTATGTCAAGGAAGGATTCACGATCGACGTGGCTTGCCATTTTTTCTCACACGGGCTTAAGGGAAGATTCGGAAAAGCACTCAGGCAAATGGGCTTGATGTCCAAAAACGAACGCGGCGAATGGACTTCCGAATACCTGCAATTCCGCGCGCCGCTCTATCCCGCCATCAAGTTTAAAGGAAAGGACGGCTTCACGCAGATGGGAATGAACCAGTTCATGGGAGGCGACCAAAAAAAAGCAAAGTCAAAAGCATCCAAGGAAACGAAGGGAGAACTGGGCGGGTTTGAAAAAAATGACCAGCAAGATTTCATGAAAGTTCTCGGAAACATGCTCTCAATGTCCAAACGGGACATCAAAAAACTCGCCGAACGAAACATCGACGTTCGAAGTTGGGTCAACGAAATCACGACCAATCGCAAGGTCCACGACTTTGTAGCGGTCATGGTCGGCACGTTCTTCACCATCCCGCCACGGCTCGCATCGGCATCCGAATACATCATCTGCCTACAAGAAACCGTGTTCAAGAACGACACGGGATATCCCATCGGCGGCTCCATCGCAATCCCAATGGCTTTCATCCGTGCCATGAAAAAATTCGGAGGCGAATTACGAACCGAAACTGAAGCGGAGAAGATCGTCGTGGAAAACGATGCCGTGAAAGGGGTTCAAGTCAACGGCGAATTGGTCTCAGCCCCAATCGTCATCAGCAACGCGGGCATCAAGAGAACCGTTTCGGCTCTGGTCGGCGAAAAATACTTCGAGAAAGAATACGCTGCTCGAATCAAGAACCTGATGCCATCATACAGCTCCATCGCATTCAAATTCGCACTCAAAAAGCCCATCGACGAAATCGGGGACAAACCCGTCCTGCAATTGACCCAAACTGAAATAGGATACCTCAAGGGATTCAAGGCCGAAGAAGGCGAAAAACGCCCAAAGACCCCGGGATACCTCGTCCCCGTCCTTTCAAACATGGACCCCAGCCTTGCACCAAAAGGAAAGCAATTACTCATCGTGGGAACGTCAGCTCCACCCAGCGTCAAGGGCGGCGACTGGAAAAGATGGACGGACGCCTACATGCTCGACATCTGCGAATTTTATCCACAACTCGATAAAAAAGACTACGTGGAATTCATGGACATCACCACGCCAAAGGAAATCACGCAATACATCGGAAAAGCAGGCGGACCCGTGGAAGGCACGGCTTTGACACCCGAACAATCGGGAAAAAACCGCCCATCATCCATCTTGCCCATCAAGGGACTCTTTGTCGTGGGCGATACGGCTGGAATCGACACGCACGGCGTCGGCACGGGACTGGCGGCAGATTCAGCTCTAAAACTCTGCAAGCACCTGATTTCAACGGTGAAAAAATAATTTTTTTTTTCCTCTGACTGATGAACTGCCGCCGGTGTTCCTCATTTCACCCGTTTTAAGCATTCAAAACAACTTCAAATAAACTGAGAATCAATAGATTTATCTATCAGCGAGTTTTATTAGTCGTGTTCATCAAATCGTAATGAATGAGAAATATTTTTTATGGGTGATGAAAAATCATGTCTAAACACAAGTTTGGTTCACGCTCATTCTTACTAATTTTATTTTTTGGAATGACATTCATTCCGATTCTGTTTCTGGTGAATGCAAGTAATGCAACACGCGTGATGACCGTAGACTTTTCTGCTCCCCAGCTTACCACAGCAGGAGCTTGGACGAATTCGACGCTTATTAAGATTGCACAGTTAGATGATGGTGGTCATGGATACGATCTGCAAATTGTTGGAAATCTACTTTATCTTGCCGATTACGATGATGGGCTTGAGATAATTAATATTACCGATCTGACAAACCCTGTTGAGATCGGACAATTCTATGACGGCGGGTATGCCTGCGCCGTGCAAGTGGTCAGAAACCTTGCTTACGTTGCCGATTATGACAATGGGCTTGAGATAATAAACATTACAGATCCAACTAACCCCGTGGAGATCGGTCAAGTTCACGATGGACGATATGCTTTAGGATTGCATGTGGTCGGAAATCTCGTTTTTGTCGCAGATGGATATGATGGATTGGAGATCATCAACGTTACCGACCCGACAAACCCCGTTGAGATCGGACAATTTGATAACGGTGGAAATTCTTACGACGTACAGGTCGAAGGAAATATCGCTTTTGTCGCCGATGGAAATGACGGACTGGAGATCATCAACGTTACCGACCCGACAAACCCCGTGGAGATCGGAGAGTACGACGATGGTGGACTTGCATGCAAGTTGGATGTCGTGGGAAATCTTGCTTACATTGCCGATAATACCGATGGCATGGAGATCATAAACGTGACGAATCTGGGAAACCCCGTGGAAATCGGACAATTCGATGACCGTGGAAATTCTTACGGCATAATGGTCGAAGGAAATCTCGCTTTTGTCGCCGATGGAGGCGATGGGTTGGAGATCATCAACGTTACCGACCCGACTAATCTCGTGGAAATCGGACAATTCTATAGTGGCGGAGCGTCAAGGGGCGTGCAGGTGATTGAAAATATTGTATTTATCGCAGATGGCTCGGGTGGGTTGAAAATCGTGCAGGGATACGAAAGCTCCCGAACCCTTTGGAGTGAACTAAAAGAAATCGGACAAATTGATAATGGTGGAAACTCTCAGCACGTGCAGGTGAAAGGAAATCTCGCTTTCATCGCCGATGGAGGTAATGGACTGGAGATCATCAACGTTACCGACCCGACAAATCCCGTAGAGATCGGACAATTCAATGATGGTGGATATGCAAGTCAAGTACACATGGGCGCAAACATCGTCTTTGTCGCAGATGGAAATAACGGACTGGAGATCATCAACGTTACCGACCTAAAAAATCCCGTGCAAATCGGAGAAGCATACGACGGAACGGGCTTTGCTACTTCTCTGGACTTGCTTGGAAACATCGCCTTCATGGCAGACGGGAGTGATGGACTCGAGATCATAAATGTCACGAACTTGGAAAGCCCTGTCGAAATCGCCGAACTCGCAGACGATGGATACTCATACGGCATCCAAGTCGTCGGAAACCTTGCCTACGTGGCAGACGGAAGCGATGGGCTGGAAATAATTAACGTGACCGACCCGACAAACCCCGTGGAAATCGGACAATTTGACGATGGGGGAATTGCATATGACGTGCAGGTGGTCGGAAACCTTGCTTACGTGGCAGATGGAAGCGATGGGCTGGAAATAATTAACGTTGCCGACCCGACTAACCCCGTGGAAATCGGACAATTTAACGACGGGGGATTTGATTACGGCATATACATGGTTGGAAACCTTGCTTTTGCATGTGAAAGTAACGTCGGCGTGGAAATCATCAACGTTGCCGACCCGACAAATCCCGTGAAAGTCGGACAATTCCTCGATGGTGGAAATGCTTACGACATTCAAGTGATCTGGGATCTTGCCTACGTTGCAGACGGGGGCGATGGACTGGAGATCTTGGAAGGATACGCGCCAACCTCCACGAACCCAAGCGATGCAACATATCAACAATCTTCCAGTAGCTCGCCGATCAACTGGACACTAAACGATGAACGCGCAGGTGGCAACTACTCGGTGCTGAAAAATGGCTTGGAAATCGTCACGTGGACTCCGTGGGTAGATGGCGCCTCCATACTGGTCTCCGTCGATACGTCTGTAGTTGGCACGTGGACATACACATTACTCTACAGGGATTCGGCAGGCATCTGGGGGGCAAACGATACCGTGACCATAACAATTACTGAAATCCCTACAAATCCCAACTTTCCAGTCATACCCGGCTTTGAAAGCGCGTTCATCCTGCTAGGGTTATTCGGCATCGTGATAACCGCACTCATTCGTAAGAAAACATTGAAAGAACGCGAGATCTTTCATCTATAACTGTTTTTTTTTCTTTTTCTAATGAATTTCTTTCATCTATAACTGTTTTTTTTTCTTTTTCTAATGAATTTCGAGAATTTTTCAATTCCTTGGATTTTTTTAGACCTGATGTAATTTTCTAGTGCATCCGACATTTTTCTCTACAGATCGAATGGGTAATAATGTTTCCATCTATTCTCCTGATGAGTAAGTTCAAGTGCATCATGGATATATCCAAAAGTTTTGTTTCTCTTGTCCTTTAATCTTGAAGCGTGTTCACTTCACGCCCATTTGCGTGAAAGCATTCAAATACCGACTTAACTATAAATATTTCTGTCGGTCATGGGAATTGGAAAATTCTCTGAATTTCTTCGATTTCATTAAAAGTAATGCCGCTAGACGTTATCTTAAAGGGAATTTTTCCAGAAAAATGGTTCGTGAATGGAAATCGTTCAATGAGCAGGGATCTTTGAATGTATTTTAGAATCTACAGTTTCTGGATGAAAAACACCAATGCCCGTTATCTGTAATGATTTTCCAAATTGTATGACGAGATCCCAAAAAACCTGCCAGTATTCAAAGGATAAAAAATGACTTATTCTCTCAAGAGAATCAATAATCACGAAATCAGGGTATCTGTTCTTAAAGTAAAGATGCGAAACATCTTTCAATCGTGAATATTTCTCCCATATGACTTGAAACGTTTTCTTTTTATCCATCAAGTACTCCAGCATTTCATCCGGGGGAGGCATTAACTGAAAACTGTCCCGGATCATCAAGTGCTTGCTTTTTTCAAAAGGCCTGACATCCCACCCGAAACTGAACATTTGTTGCCTGATTTCATCTTCCAGTTGAAAAAGGCTGAAATAGAAACATCGATATCCATTATTAATGAGATTCCAAGCGAGATGCTGACAAAAGGTGCTGGTACCAGAACCGATCTCACCATATAACACGAGCATCGAACCTCTTGGAAGACCACCGCCAATGTAAGAATCAAAAATACCGATCCTCGTTGGAATTCGTTCCACTTGAAGACTTTTTTTAATTAGTGGAGATAGTCTTTGCCCTGTAAATAAAAGTTGGATGAGATTTTCCGACCGGAGACGTTTTAAATGGTTGCTCACGGTAACCCGAGACACGTTTATTTTTCGTGCAATCTCCGTAATCGGCATTCGGGGGTCTTTTTCGAGGCACTCGAGTATTTTCTGGTCTATCGGTGAAAGTTGTTTCATTTCCGATTTTTTCGATTTGGTTTTCATTTTGTAAACTTCATCTCATCTTACTAAAAAAGATGATCACGAAATAAAGGTTCTCTTCAAGTCTTCTTTACCTTTTGTCAAGAATTTAACAACATTGATTCGATACTTATATAGAATGTAAATTAGTAGATCTTCAACTTGAGAGTCTATAAATCCATTACGATGAAGGCATCCAATGAGGCACGGAAAAATGATTGAAGATAGCGAAGAAATATATGCTAGCTGGGAATTTCAAGAATTTAATTCGCTAGATGAAATAAAAAGAGAGTTTCCAGAGTTCCTGAAACGGGTAAAGAAAATAGGATATAAAAGCGTCATCATGCAAGGATCACGATTTCGTGAAATCATAAAAGATGTTCAATCAAAGTTACATGATTACGACGTGGATGAAGTGGCTTCGATCATAGTCGAACTCTCAAAAATGAGCTTTGAGATCTTCGATGCCTTGCTTGAAGATAATGAATTTGCATTGCAGGAAGTTGAGTCCACACCAGACTTGCACGTGGTATTTCAATGTCCAGAGCTTAGAATCTTTCACGACGTGAAAATCGAGAATGGACATTATCACCATTTAATGGAAAGATGGGAGAGATCAGACAGGCTTGAACCAGATTTAAAAGTCATTTTAACCAAACAGTCAATGTTTAACCTGACTATTGGTAAGACCAATTATACAAGAGAGCTAATGAACGGAAATATCACGGTAGAAGGAGACATGAAAAAAGGGATCGTGCTGCAACAGATTTTTGAAATCGTGAAAAATGGTCTAGATTTTAATCCTAAATTAATTTAAATTGGTCTTAAGCTTATATTAGCAAAACATGTCGTCAAAAAGACAGACTAAAAAACCAGGAAGATATATAAAAATGGATGCTTCTCCTTGTTTTTGGTGGTATTGGCGGTGGTGGTTCTGGGGAATACCGACCGATCCAAGTGTATATATCGCATGGCTCATCGCATGGCTAATAATTTTCCTGATATTCGTTGTAATCGGCATCATTGCCTGGCATTACCGGCATAGGTGGTGGAAAAAAAGAATCGAGAAAAGAAACGCCGCGATTGCACGACATGCCACGATGCGAGACCAGGCAATGGCTGAACGAGCCGCAAGACGACAAGCCGTGCTCGAAGGTCGCCTCCCTCCAAAACCACGCAAGCCATTCAAGCCAATCAAACCACCAAAACCCGCACGCGAAATGACGGACGTCTCAACCCGCAAGCCAACACCAGACAAACATGATGTCCAATTCTGCAGGCATTGCGGTGCCAGAGCCGCCAAGAACGCAGTGTATTGCGAACAATGCGGCAAAAAACTATAAAAACAAGCACGACAAATTGTCTTGCTCAAAAATCAAACCCTTTTTCTACATTTCTAAGCACCCCTCATCGAAAAATCAATTCATTTCTCAAGGAATCAACGCATGTTTTTTATAGGCGAAAAACAAAGAAAGAAAGCATTGAATAAACCATGAAAACACGCGATTAAAAAGAACAAAAGTGATGGGAAAACAATGGAAGAATATGGCTGGAAAATGCCGCCGGATGAAACGGTATTGCTTTTCGTCCGAAGTCCAATGGAATGCCCCGAAACAAGCGCATTCTGCATCACGGATAAAAAAATCTATCTTCTAAGAACCGACCTTCAAGGCAACAGAGTCGGGAGTTTTCCTAAAATCGCCCGAAATTCCATTAGAATCGACTCGGTTCAGGGATTCGACTGCGAACAACCCTGGCCTGACTCAAACCTCGGAAAATTAATCTTCTTCTCGGACGAACTCAAAAATCCCGACAAAAAGTTCGAATTGTTGGCGATTCCGGACATCGAACGAAATCAGCGGTTGATAGAATCGCTCCTTTGGAAATACGGAAACGTCCGAGAACGCCTGAATCGCCTGCAAGATGACTTGGACCTAGAACCACCCCACACGTTCAAGGTGTCTACAAGAAGACACGAAGAGTTGATGAGATTAAAGAAAGAAATAACTCAAAAAACCATCCTTGCACTCATTATCGTCGTTTTAATAGGAATAATCTTCTATGGAATCATCCCACTTTTCAGCTTCAACGTTTTATTCATTTATTGCATGAACATTTATTCAGACATGTACCCATTCTATTCATTTTACTCCATCGTTCAAGAAGCCATCGGCTCCGCCTTGTCCGCACCATTTTTGTGTTATGTCTTGGGAACTCTCCTGATTCTTACAATAATTCCGTTTCTTGTATTCATGGGCATTAAAACACGCAGGATAAAAAAAAGGGTTTCACAACCGAACGAAACCATGGCACTAAATGAAGGAAAGATCATCATCAAAAGCAAACAATCACGACGCAAGGTCAACATCAACAAGCAAATTTCTCTAATACATTTCACCAACCAACCCAAAGACGTGCTGCTCATTCAACCATCACTTCAAGCGGATAAACGAATGACGTTCGGACCCGTTGATGATTTCGATAAAGTCTCGGAATTCCTGTTTCTCTACATCCTGTCATGGAAGAAAAAAAGCGGATACCTGATCGAAAACCCCGAAAAAGAAAAAAGCATGCAAGCACGAAACATCAAAAAATTCAATAGAATACCCACGGGGATGATTTGGAAGGCATTCTGCAGGCACTGCGGAGAAGAAGTCCAGCCCAATGATAGATTTTGCGAAAAATGCGGCGGAAAACTGCAATGATGCTGAAAACGAATCTAATGCCGTTTTTAAAAATCACCCCTAATGGAAAAAATCTAATGCCGTTTTTAAAAATCACCCCTAATGGAAAACTGATTTTGACTCGCTTAGAAGGCTTTAAAATGATTAAAAACAATAAAATTGATTAGCCCGGGTTTTTAATGCCTAATTTTGGTTACTGAAACAGTTTGAAAAAGCAATCGAAATAAATGAAAGTTCATTTTTATTAACGCGTGCTTGAGTGGATAGCCAAAAATTGATCCCTTCTCGTTTTTAAAGATCTACCTT
>JALGVI010000071.1 GCA_029838215.1 Candidatus Helarchaeota archaeon
TTTTTTTTTGTTTTCAAAAAATAGCTGCAGTTCGTCTAAAACTTGAAAATCTGTGAAGTTCTTCTTATCTAAACTTAACAAGTTGCAATTAAAAACCCATTCTTTTCATCAGCTATAATTATAAGTTTTAAAAGATTTTTATACAATTGTAGCTGGATGTGACCAAAATAACATGGTCATGATGCACGAAAAAACAGGTGAAAGATGATTACGGGTCGCAAGACAATTGCCGTGGATAAAGAACTGGCAGAACGGTTAACGATTTTGGCAAAAAATGAAGGTAAAACAATATACTCGATCATTAATGAGCTGATTAAATCTGCTTTACACGCATCCGAAACTTTCAACGAATCTTGTACGGAAATCCTAAGTACATATGAAGATTTGATGATTGCCAGAGACATCGGTTTGAGTCTAATGCCCCAATCTGTCTCGGACATTGCCTATGCCGTGGCGTTTAAGGATGGTTATGGGAAGAACCTCATGTTCGAGTATAGCAAGTGGGGAGAGTGGTTGGGCTCATATTTAAAGACACGATTCCCTGGTAAAGAATTAAAGGCTCTATTTCGGATTTCAAAGGTCATGTTTTGGAAAGATGCAAATTTAGAATTTGAAAAAAATCCCGAGAACGATCCGCAGGAATTGGTAATCAAGATATACGGGTCGGCAGTAAAAAAGGAATACATATCCTGCATTGCCGTTGCATTTGAAAAAATTCTTGAAGCCTTTGAATTTCATTTAACAAATAAAGATATTTTAAAGGGTATTTGCAAGCTCGAATTCAAGAAATGAACGAGTTCATGATTTAAAAATTATTAAATAGGTGCTTTCTGAGTCACATCTTGAAAAGATTTTTTGGAAGTGGAACCGTGATTTTTATTTCGTTAATCAACATGAATGAAAGCAAGCAAGAAGAAGCTTTCAAGTCGCTAGATGAAATTCAGAAACATCCCCCTGAGGGCGTTAATATCAAAGGGCTTTACTTCTTGTTGGGTGAATATGATGCACTCTTAATGTTTGAAGCACCCACTCCTAATGCCGCATTAAAGCTTGCAGCAAAGATGACTTTATTTGGAAGTATTAAAACGTTGACCGCCGTTCCCTTTTCTGATTCAAAGGACGATTTAGAAGGCATCTATTGGTACAAAAAACTGGACAATATTTAATTCAAAACTTGTTTTATTCGTTGAATTGCTTCTTTTAATGTTTCAACTGGTACTGTACATGCTATTCGGACGTATCCTTCACCTTCATTGCCAAATGCGTTACCGGGCACGACTGCCACTTTTGCCTTATAAATGAGAAATTCTGAGAATTCGGTAGAATTCATGCCCGTTTCTTTTATGTTTGGAAACGCATAAAAAGCACCCTTAGGGCGAAAACAAGATATTCCTTCGAGAGAATTTAACCCTTCATGAATCACGTCCCTTCGTTTCTTGTATTCCTCACGAAGAGTGTCCTTGAATGACTTGACTTCCTTCAATGCTTTAATGGCTGCGATCTGTGAAGCGGAATTTGCACAAGCCGTGTTCATCTGATGAACCACGTTCATTGAATTGATGAGATCTCGAGGGGCAAGGAGGTAACCCACTCGCCAACCCGTCATGCAATAAGTCTTCGAGAACGAATTAAGCACGATCGTCCTGTCTTGGACATCAAGACCAGCAAGGCAGACGTGTTTTTCATTGGTGTAATTTAATACTTCATATACTTCATCAGAAAGAATGAGTAAATCGTGATCCCGCGCGAGATCTGCCACGGCTTTCAATTTCTCTCGAGACATCACTGCACCTGTTGGGTTGCTGGGAAAATTCAAGATCAGCATTCTTGTATTTGGAGTGATCTTTTCTTTCAAGACCTCCACGTCAATTTCAAAATCATCTTCTTCCTTTAACGGTAATCCAACGGTTTTGGCCCCCGTGATGAGAACCTGTCCCGAATAAGTTAGAAAACCCGGGTCGGGAATGATCACTTCATCACCCGGATCGAGCACGGCTTGACAGGCTATGAAAAGACCTTCGACTCCCCCACACGTGACCATTATCTCCGATGATGCGTCATAATCAAGGTTGTATTCGTCCTTATACTTGTCGCTTATTGCCTGCCGCAATTCAATATAGCCCAAGTTTGGAGAATAAGATGTATAATTATCATCCAGTGCTTTTTTGGCGGCATCTTTGATTTCTTCTGGTGTATTAAAGTCAGGAGCTCCCAAACCCAGTGAGATCATGCCTTCCATGCTCTGTGCCAGGTCAAAGATACGTCGAATGCCGCTCGGTTTGATCTTTTCCAATTTATCAGCTCTTACTTTCATTCCGATTCCCTCACTCTAACCAATAAATTCTTCATGAATCGCAAGAATGGCTGCTGTCAGGTCCTTTTTTGGAACGAGTATGGAGATGTTGATGCCTCCGCTGGCTTGTGATATCGCCAAAATCTGGATGTTAGTCAAAGCCGAAAAAACCCTCCCAAGAATGCCCGGCTGATTGAATCCTTCACCAATTATTGCTATTAAACCCACGTCCTCCACGGATATCTGAAACCATTTCGAAAAGAACGTATCTTCCTTGAGAAGCCTCATGGCATTCTCGCCGTTTTTTTTATCAACGACAAAGGTTGTATTGATTTCTGAAGAGGATTGAGAGACAAATGAAACATTTATGTTATTTTTCCCCATCAAGTCAAAGAGCTTGGCAAGAACTCCGGGTTGGGATACGGTTGCTGCGGAAATTGCGGAAATCATTGCCACTTCCTTGAAAAAAGTAATCCCCTTGACGCTTAAAGTCGTATCGGGCTTTTCTTCAACAACCGTGTAACGCGTTTTTGTGAGATCTTCAAAATTTCGGAGTTCTACAACAATACCTTGCTTTTGAATGGGCGTGATGCACTTCGGATTGATGAGTTTCGCCCCAAAATAAGCAAATTCTTTCGCTTCAGAATAGGAAAGGTGTTCGATTAAACGGGCATTTGGGGCAATGTCAGGATGCGTGGTCAAAACACCATCCACGTCCTTCCATAGAATTACCTTGACGAGATTTTCATCGTTTTTAAGACAGTGGGCGAGAATGGTGGCAGTAAAGTCCGTTCCACCACGACCCAATGTCGTCACGTGTCCTTCAATATTGCGAGCCAAAAAACCCGTGACGACAGGAATCACGCCATCTTCTATCAAAGGCTTGACTTTCGCATTGATTTTCTGACACGTGATGTCAAGAAGCGGAAGCGCATCATTATAAACGCTATCCGTCACCAAAAAATCGGTCGCAGGAACATACTTCACCTTGAACTTGTTCCCCTCTAAATACTTTGTCAAAAGAAATGTCGAAAGCATCTCTCCCTTCGAAATTATCTGGTCGATCTTGAAGGGTGAAATCTCAAATTCTTTAATATCATCAATCATTGCTCGAATTGAGCTGATGTTATCCTCCAAGAAATCCTTGACCGCAATCTGAAATTTTTCTGGAATTACCTTCTCAATGGTTTCTTCGTGCTTGCGAATAATTTCCAAGAGATATCCTTCAGGGTCTTCCTGACGACTTGCGGCACGCGCGCTATTCAATAAGAGATCTGTAATGCCCGAAAGAGCGGAAACCACGAAAATCAATTGTTGTTCGGGATCTTCGCTCACGTATTTATTGATAACGTTAATTATTTGCGAAAAACTTTCAGGAGATCTAAGACAACTCCCGCCAAATTTCATGATTGTCAATCGTTTCAAGAGACTCAACACCGATTCCGTTAAAGCATGAAGCTATAAAATTCTTGAGTTTATGAGTTATATTTTTTTCATAATATTATTTAAAAACACGTTTAAATACAATGTCGTACAGTACTAATGTTGATGCTGAAGATAGACTCAAGTTCCTTGATATGCATAATAAAATTAAGACTTTTCGATTTATTCACGAGATTATACAAAGAAATAATCATTTCACCAACTGTCAAAAAGGAAGTCGTTGATGATGGCTTATCAAGAGGAAAACCTGATGCCATAGTAATCCACCAACACATTCTTCAGAAAAGAATTCAAATTCATGAGCCTACCAATGTGATTCAAGATTTGAATTTGGGAATTGGTGAAACAGAAATCATTTCTCTTTCAATAGAAGAAAACTGTCCATGCATGCTAGATGATTCAAAAGCTCAAAGAATCGGAATAAGATTACAGGTAGATCTCAAATCTACACCCATATTTTTATTGGAGTTATTGAAAAATGGGTATTTGGACTCACAATCCTATGAATTTTACATTGATGAATATGGAAAAATGGTGAATCTATCTCAAAATGGAGTATGGTTTTATAAACAAGTAGGAAGTTTAATAAAGTGACTTCACTTTCAATCCGGACAGAAAAGGAAATTATTGAAGAACTTGATCGGCTAGCAAAACTTCAAAATCTTGATCGGACTTCAATTGTAAAAAAGATATTAAAAAGGGGAATTGAAGAAGAAAAACTCGAGCTTGCAATTGCATTATATCTTAAAGGGCAAACTATTGGAAGATCAGCTGATATCTCGCAATGTAATTTTTGGGATTTATTGGACGAATTAAAGAAACGAGGAATCATGAAACATTTCGATCTAGATGCTGAAAAAGAAATCATTCTCGATACTATAGCCAAAGATGATCAAAACCTCAGAAAAAGGATACTCGAGATGAAATAAAATTCTTAAACAATATCACGTCGATAATGGAATGATGTCATTTTTTTTAGCAGGCTTGATTGAGAAAAATTCGAAGGTTTTGCCATGAAATTTCCATTTAAATTTTCAAAATTGGTATTATATGTCTTATTATTTCTTGCATTTTATGCAATGGGTGTTTTTTTACCCGACTTGCTATTTGGAAATGCCACGGCTGCTGATGGCTCCGTAAACACCCAAGCACAAGTATTAATGTTCTTGATTTGGGTTCCGGTTCAGGAGCAACATGTCATATTTCCGCTTTTTATTCACGCAAGCACGTTGTTCGAGTTCTTAATTCCCATTTTAAGCATTCCTCCATTATTTTATTTCATTCATGGGGAAGTCACGGGAATGCCGACTTACAAGAGCGAACAATCAAGGTATAAGAAGCCATTGGAGTGGATGTTTTGGATTTTTCTAGGGTTGTTCATGGTCGCTCAGGGAATGAGATATGTAGCCGATGCCATTGACACGATGATAGACGTGAAGCCCATCGACATTAACATTAACATTACAAACCCAAATCTAAGCCTTCATCTTGCAAAACTGGCAGCATATTATTTCGACGAGTTTCTCTCACATAAGATTCTTTATTCGGCAATTGTTGGAATAATGATCGTGTTAACTTGCTTGCAATACGTATTCGAAAAAGATGAGGATGACCGGCTCGAAAATCAAATCGTGTTGCTCTTACTCGGCGTGATTTTTGGAATCGCATTCGGTTTTGCCTTGATGGAGGGTCAAGCCGCATTCGAATTTGTAATCGTCACGTTCATTGCAACAATAGGGGTTATTGCATTTAGCTTTTTAAAATTTGAAGGGGATTTTAGACGAGTTCCGATGTTCCTGTTCAGTGCAGGAATGTTTGCCGCTACATCATTTACTGTTCTCATCAGCGGTGTGGTATTTGCATTGACTGGACAAATATCAATGGTGTACCCGTTTTTCCCCCAATAAAAAGGAGATTGAAAATGCCATACATGGAACTTTCACACGTGAAGATGTTTTACATTGACGAAGGTGATGTTGATGCCCCTGTCATTACCATGATCCATGGATGGACCGAATCGCACAAGTTTTGGGAAGAACAAGTCAATTTTTTTAAGGAAGATTATCGAGTGATTGCGCTGGATTTAAAAGGACACGGACGCTCTACGAAGCGGCGACATGGATATCTCATGCGAAATCTATCAAATGACGTGTTTGAACTCTTGCACAAATTGGATGTAACTCGCACGATCATGTTTGGACATTCTCTTGGGGGCATGGTGACGCTGGACTTCTATTTTCGACGCCCATTGCAAGTCGATGCCATCTGTTTGTTTAATACTACCTACAAGCAGTTCTCACTCATCCCGCGAAATTTCACGGAGCTAAGAGGTGCGGGACTTTTCGGCATACGTAAATTCCTACTACAATTCTATGATTTCAAGCCCGAAGAAATCGTAAACCTATCTCAACGCAAAAAAGATAATGTCGAAGAATTAATAGAAGAAGCCAGTCGAACACCACCATACATTACCGTGCGGTTAGGACTTGCTTCTACGAATTTTAATGTTGAAAGAAAGCTTCCGAGAATTAAAGTCCCTACGTTGCTAGTCTATGGTGAACGCGACGCCGTCACACCCGTCCGAATCGGACGAAGCATGCAACGCAAGATTCCAAATTCAACTCTCTATGTCGTGAAAAATTCCGGACACATGGCACCTCTTGAAAAATCGGAAGAGGTAAATGCCGCCATCGCGGATTTCTTGGAAAAAAATGGATTAAAAAGGCACTAATTCAACAATTTCTTGCCTATTCTAGAAAAAGTTAAAGATCTTTGGAAGATCTCCTACTTCTTTTCTGAACTTTTTGGGCCAATTATCCGGGTCCAAACCTTTTTGTGCCAGGAAGGCAACACTCCATCGTTCCAACCCGATACCCGAGCAACCTGACCATAAATCCAATCTTTGTGCCTTTATGTTAAACGCCTTCGTATATTTATCTCCAACGATTGACAGGTTCTGAAATTCGAGCCATTCACTATCTTCTCTTGTTCCACGATACGGAAGGTATGCTTCAAAATCAATAGTTCCCTTGATTCTTTGTTTGGCATCATCCAATTCCAAGATTCCCGAGTGTTGCAAGTAGAACGGCGTTACCCAAGCCATTCTCCACTCCAGATCTAAAATATCATTAAAAATATATTTGTATTTTTCAATTATCTTGTCCTTAACTTCAACTAATTGTTCCATCGTTCCGATATACACTAATTCCATGCGGTGAAACTCATCCATCCTTTCGATACCGTGGCGTCCTCCGCTTTCATAGCGGTTGCTGACAGCGCTCCGATCATATACAAGGATGGGAAATTGATCATCACCTATCGTCTTGCCGGAGAAAAACTCATAGATATTTGGACATTGAACATAACAATTTATTGCATTTGGAGGGGAAAGCAATTTTGATAATTCTTCATGTGGTACTTCCCTTGAAATTTTTAAATAATCTATGAACGTTTCCCATTCTTCGGGATTTCGCGTCTTAGGCTCGCACACGTAATATACTTCCATTGGAACGCCTTCAAGATGACCCGTCTTAAGCAGGGTGCTGAAAGATTCGTGATGCGGTTCAATGACCTCTTGAAATCCAAGAGGCTTGATGATTTCTCTTTTAACAATCTGTTCCATCGCACGAATGATCTTCGTGATTTGGGGACCAAAGAACCACTTGCCTTTCGTTCGACCTAACTGTAGCCACCCTTTTTCCACCATGACCCTGCTCGGATCCTCGTTCCAAATTGGTTCTTTCTTTTCCGATGCCCATAAAATCTCGGCAAATTCACCCTTGCCTGCATAATACTGCTGGTCAATTTTTTCCCTGATTCGCCTCACTATTCTATTCACGAAATTCTTCTTGACAAAGCTCTCCTCCAGCGGTTTCGAAAACGTTATTTCAAACTTGTCCTCATCAAGCTTGAAATCGTCCACGTAAGGTATCGTGAAATCGTGCAATGGGCTCTTTTCCAAGCCGAATTGTAACTTGTAATGCGAAACAACGACCTTCTTGACCGTAAGACGATGTTTTTTCCCGAAATTTTGATTGAGCTTGTTCCGAAGTTGAAAGAGAACTGCGTGAGGAAAACCGGTATCATAGAAGATTTCGAGTTTTAGTTTATCCTTTTCGTGAGAAACCGTGAATTTCATGTCTTTTTGTGCGTGCTTTTTCTCAAGCCCTGTTTTGAACTCGTCCAAAAATTGTTTGATCTCTTTGATCTGTGCCGAAATGTCTTTATTAAAGAGAAATTCTGCTTTTAATGTCGAAGGCATCGAAATCCCAATCCAATTTAACGTTTAATCATGAATACATGTCTTTAATGAAGGATAAAATTGCATTTAATGATAGAGATCAAAAACAATTTAGATATAAATATACGTGGGATGTACTTTAGCCCGCTCGAACATGAGAAACGTATTTAAGATTTCAAAAAGAAATAAAAAGCATTAATAATGAGACTAACCACGCGGTGAAAAAAATGTCTGAATTAACCAAGGCAGCAGTTGAGTTAGAAGAAGACCAAGTCTTGAATCTCGTAAAGGATAGATTGGCAAAAAATTCGGATGAAGGCTTGCAAATCGTTGAAGAATTGCGTGAAGCAATGAACATAATCGGAAAGCGCTTTGAAGAGCAGGAATATTTCTTGAGCGACCTTGTCTTTGCTGCAGAGATATTCGAGAACGCCATTAAAATAATTCGACCATACCTGAAAACAGAAACGCAAAAACTGGGGAAGGTTCTCATCGGCACGGTTCAAGGAGACATTCACGACATAGGAAAAAGCATTTTGGGGTCCCTGCTGGAGTGTGCGGGATTCGAAGTAATTGATCTCGGCGTAGACCAACCGATCCAGAACTTTATTGAAGCAATCAAAAAGGAAAACCCCGACATCATCGGTCTGTCCACGTTACTCACGATAGGATTCGACTCAATGAAAAAAACAATTGAGGAAATTCGAAAAGTAACTGAAAAAAAGATCATCATTGGCGGCGGAGTGATCAACCAGGATTGGTGCGACCAAGTCAAGGCTGACCTGTGGGCAAAAGATGCAATGGACGGCGTCAATAAAATAAGAGAATTATTGGATGTCTAACTTTTTTTTCTAATTACTCGACGAGAAAAGGGAATTCTTTCTCGAATTTTTCAGAAATGAGTGTCGCGGGAAATACGCCTACTTCCGTTATGAGGCTGGCGATTAGGTCGTGTGAGATCGTTTCGAAAGCAGGATTCAACAACTTTACACCCTTTGGAGGATCATCCCATATTTCTCCTACCGGTCTCATCTCGATTGTTTCCAAGTTTCCAAGTAGAGAATCGGGATTGTATTTGAGAATCGTGGTGACGACATAAAGCGGAATGTGGTTTTCATGTGCCATCAATCCGAGAAGGCGTGAGCCGATCTTGTTGAAAACAGTTCCTTCTGCCGTAATGGAGTCTGCTCCAATTAAAATTAGATCAATTTTATTCTTAAAATGCTTGACAACCCATCGCATCGCGCTATCAACGATGTGGGTAACCTGTATTCCGTGTTCGGCCAACTCTCGAGCCGTGATTCGACCTTGAAATAGAGGTCTCGTTTCGGTATTTATGACCTCGAGTTTTTTTGTCTTTTTTGCTTCGATTATAATCTGCGTGACCGCAGATGAGTGACAATGCGTGAAAATGAGTGAGTCATCAGGAATGCGCTTTGCACCGATTTGCGCAATTTTAAATTTGGCAGATCGTAATAATTCAATATATTCCTCAGTATATGTCATGATTAATGATTTGGCTTCTTCTACGTCCGTCGCTTCAGCCAGCCTTGCTTTTTTAATGGCATACTTCAAACCATTCCTCAAGCAAGGTTCGGTCACACGGCTGTATTCTAAAATTCTTCTTGAATCCTCGATTTTTTGAAAGAATTCCTTGACACTTGATGCTTTTAGTGAACCAGCATGATCCCCAAGTGCTTTTACCCCTGCAAGAGCCACGTTTGTAGCACCTTGAATTTCTAATTTCTTGATTTTTTCAGCCACATCTTGTATTTTTTCCATTTTACAACCTTCTTTTTACTTTAAATGATTCTGCATGACAAAACTCTTGAATCAGACCAAGCTTCAATAATTCCTCACCCAATTGTCGATTTCGATCTTCAGCTCGCTTCCAAAAAGGACGCAGATCGTCTCCCGGAAACAGCGGGTCCAGTTGAGACACGTGTTCCTTGATGGCTTTCAACTTGAGATCCATTATTTCTTTGTCAAAACAATAAATTAAATCAATCTCATGTAATGAATAATCATTCCAAGCTCCACGATAATACCATGAATCGAAGGTAAAATCGAGATTCTTGGTGGCGAGCTCGAAAATCTGAAGAACCTTTCCATGGGTACCATGCGGATCTTCGCGTTCCTTATTTACAATTATGATATCCGGCTTAAATGACAGGAGTTCATCATGTAGAAGAGAAATATCCCTTGAAGAAATTATAGATTTTCTTATTTTTCCATCAATGAAAATTCTCTCATTATAGAACGGACAATCCAGAAAAATTAAATTTTCAGGAGCAATTCCTATTATCTTTACAGCATTCGTGGCTTCGATCTCTCTCATTCGCTTTTTTAACATCATGACTTGAGTCATTTCTTGCTCACTTAAAGCATCAGGTTTCTCATTAAGCTTCTTCAATAGAGAAGTCAGTCGAGAATCACTCTTATAGAAATTCATGATGTCTGAATTTTTAACGGCGTTCACGCCGCTCACCATGTAGCACACGCGTAATTCGTTGAATTGGTTCAAGAGATTCATCGTGGCGCCCAAACAAATGACATCATCGTCTGGATGTGGAGATATGATAAAAATTCTCTGATTTTTTGGACAGGAATTCTCGTCCATCAGTTTCGCTCTCATCATTGATACACACAGATCATTCAATTCTTTCAAGCTTTGGTAATTATTAACCAAGTCTTCAAGATGGTGCGCTATAAAATCATCTCTTGTCAATCCTGTAATGGGTTTCCCTGTTTCGCTTGCAAGCCAAATCACGGCTGCCATGATCAGGTTCTTATTGCTCCAATCTATTCTATCTGTATAAATCCACGGCCTGATCATTCGGGAAAGTTTTGAAGCGGCATGTCGATCAATCATGATCGTGAGATCGGGATGCTTTTTCAAGTAACTGGCTGGAACGTCGGAAGTTATTTCTCCTTCAATGACGATCTTCATGACTTCTGCCTTATGCTCACCGGAAGCTAAAAGCAGGACTTTTTTGGCTTCAAGGATCGTTCCAATTCCCATTGAGATTGAATATTTGGGCACTTCATCCAAAGAACCGAAAAATCGTGAGTTATCTTCCCGCGTTTTTTCTGTTAATTCAACTTTCCTAGTTCGTGAATCAATGGACGACCCTGCCTCATTAAAGCCGATATGACCACCGCGTATTTTCCCGCCTTCATAATAGGACGCACCAATGCCAAGAACTTGGAGATCAATTCCTCCTGCAGCAACAATCTCATTTTCATATTGCTTGCAATATCTAGTTAGTTGACTCTCGGGAATTTCACCATCAGGCACGTGCCTGTTTTTTTCAGGAATGTTTACATGGCGAAAAAACCAGAAGTCCATGTAATAATTATAACTTTGGGGACGTGATTTTGGCATGGGATAATATTCATCGAGATTAAAAGTCGTGACTCGTGAAAAATCCAATCCCTCTTCCACGTGTAGACGAACCAATTCCTTATACATGCTGATTGGCGTGCTTCCTGTTGGAAGACCTAAAACGCTATCGGGCTTTCTCCTGATCTGGTCCGCCACAATTCCTGCCGCTTTTTTCCCCAATTCGTCATCATTTTCCACGATGATCAATTTGAAATCCTGATTTTTTTCAGTCAAGTTTAAACTTCCATGCGATCATCATTCGTGAACATCATGCCTTGCTTGAAAATAAGTAAGTTTTAATAATTAAAAAGATCCTCTAATTCGTTTATAGCCACCATGAACAATTTCAAAAAATCAAAATCCGGCATTTTAGTTAGATCACGATGTTAGAAGTCAGCACTCCCGGAAGGATCTGCCTATTTGGCGAAGATCTGGACTACATGGGATTAAACGTCATCACGGCTGCGATAAATCTACGAATGCACGTTAGAGGCGATTTTTCAGATGATGATTTCATCACGATTTATTTCAAGGATCTTGATGAACGGGATAGATTCCGGATAAACCAGCCCGCCCCTTATCGAAAAAAGCGCGATTACATTCGTGCCGCAACAAATGTCCTGAATCGCAAGGGATATGAGATAAATCGCGGCATAAAAGCCACGATCTGGAGTGAAATTCCAATAGGGAGGGGGCTATCGAGTTCTTCTGTATTAACCATTTCGTGGATTGCATTTGTGAATGAATTGTTTGAATTCGGGTTGACAAAGAAGGAAATTGCAGAGCTCGCATATCAATCTGAAGTTGTTGAGAATAATGAATCAGGAGGGAACATGGACCATTATGCCTGTTCATTGGGAAATGGAATGCACCTGAATTGCTCCACTCATGACGTCAAAATACTCGAATTAAACCACCTTGCGGACTCAATAGTTATCGCCGATACTAAAATCATAAAAAAAGAACTCGTACACGGCGAGCGCAAGAAAAACATCATTGAAGGTCTTGAGTGGTTCTCCAAATTCGTGGATTTTGATTTAAAAAACACGTGTTGCGAAGATTTGGAACCGTTTTTTTCAAAAATACCTCCAATTCCTTTAAAACATGCCCGAGCAATCCTCCGGCTTCGAGACATCACGAATGAAGCTGAAAAAGTCTTGTCAAGACCAGAAAGCGATCCTGAAAAACTCGGTCGTTTATTCGATGAATTTCACCATGAACTCGTGAGAGGATTTGACAACAGTACCGAAATGACCGAAAAAATCATTCTGGAAGCAAAAAAGGCAGGGGCTTTAGGAGGAAAAATATTGGGTTCGGGTTTTGGCGGCTGCGTACTATTGTACTGTCCTGGAAAACAAAAAGAAGTTTCCGAAGCCGTAAAAAAAAGTGGTGGCGAACCATACATCGTGTGCATTGATGAAGGAATTCGAATCGAGCACGAAGATTAGGCATTCACAGCGTTTTTTTTGCCTTTTTGTTGGAAAATGCAATCCGAAAGCTGTTTAGAATTACAAATAAAGAAACGCCGAAGTCGCCAATCCCAACTGCAATCCATAGAGTCATCAAGCCGAATATTGCTAAGATTAAGAATAGAAATTTTACGGCTACTGCAATGATGATGTTTTGTCTAATTATGGATAGTGTTTTTTTAGAGATATTCAAGAGCGTGGTGAGCGAGCCGAGGTTATCGTTAATCAAAACGATGTCTGATGTTTCCAAGGTAACATCACTTCCCGTTCCTCCCATGGCAATGCCAACAGTCGCCGTTGCGAGTGCAGGCGCATCATTCACTCCATCACCTACCATGATCACGTTTTCACCCCGTGACATCATGTCCTTTATGAACTGCTGCTTTTCGTGAGGTTTTAGTTCCGAGTGTCCTTCATCAATATCAAGTCTCTGTTTAAGTGCTTCTACGGTTTGCGCGTTATCTCCGGATAAGACCATGGTTTGCATGCCCTTCTTCTTGAGATCATGAATGACTTCTCTTGATTCGTCCCGCAACTTGTCTTGGAGCGTGATGATGCCCAAACTAGCCTTGTCTGACCCGAAAAGCACGACCGTTTTTCCCGCTTGTTCCAAAGAAGCCATCTGTTTTTCGGGAATCTGCACCCCCAACTCACGAAACAGTGCTTTATTGCCCAAATAATATGTCTTGCCGTCATGTTTCCCCGTCACTCCACTTCCTGCTATCCCCTTGAAGTCCGTGATTTGAACCGGCTCCACGTGCATGTTCGTCAATTCATTAACAATGGCTTTAGAAATGGGGTGTTCTGATAATGATTCCAATCCTGCAACCAGCCTTAACCAGTAATCTGAGTGATCGGTCAGATCAATCAGGTCCTTCACTTGCAACGTCCCCCTTGTAAGCGTGCCCGTCTTGTCGAAGACAATAACTCTTGGGTCATTTAATAACTCAACGTATTTCCCACCCTTTATCACGATTCCATTTTTTGCACCGCTGGTCAATGCCGTGACCATTGAAATGGGCGTCGACAAAACCAAAGCACATGGACAGGAAATGACCAGAAGCATTAATCCTCGATAGAGCCATTGATCCCATAAAAAAGGGTTTAATATAGTTGGAATTATTATGAAGAGTGCCGCCATTGTAATGACAATGGGCATGTAATATTTTGCAAACTTATCCACGAATTTTTCCGTTTCAGACTTATTTGATTTGGCTTCCTTGATGGTTTCCTCGATTTTTGCGAGTAACGTATTTTTGGCTCCTTTGGAAACCTCCACCTCAATGTAACCTTCGTTATTAATGGTCCCTGCATAGACTTCATCACCGATTTGCTTGTAAACGGGAACCGCTTCTCCCGTCAGGGTAGACTCATTAATGCTCGTGCTTCCCGAAGCGATGATGCCATCCAATGGAATGTTTTCCCCGGGCTTGATCTGAATGATCGAACCGATCTTGACATTGTGAGTGTGGAGTTCCTCAAATGACCCATTAACCTTCACCATTGCTGTTTCAGGAATGAGTTTCACGAGCGACTTGATGGACTTTTTGGAGCGATCGCCCGCATATTCTTCCAAAAATTCTGCAATGAAAAACAAAAACATCGCAGCCGCTCCTTCGCTTCCATGACCAATTATAAAAGAACCAATCGCTGCAATCGTCATTAAAAGATTGATCGAAATTCGCTTTTCCAATACCTTTTCAATGCCTTCTTTAGCAATTTCAAATCCGCTGATGGACGCCGTGAGCAAGGCAAAAATCTGCCCCCAAATAAAGATGAAAAAGGCAGGCTGAACAGCACCCGCTGATTCGACAAACTGTGAAAAGAAATCCAACGCGATCGCAGGAATGAGAAATAATCCCGAAAAAGCAATCATCAAACCAATTTTTAGCCGCTCGAATTTTTCTTCTTTATCGTCTTCTTCAAGCTCGAGCTGACAAATTTCGCAAGCACCCGACAAGTGGTATTCACCCATATATCAAATGTTAATACCCCTTTTAAAATTTTGGTACAAACACGAAAATCTATTAAGAAACGCAACTAAATTATCCGCAAGTTATTAAATTTTTGCCCTGAGTTATTAAAACCTACTAAAATTTCGAAAAAATTTATTATCAAGATGATAACAAGATTCGTTTTTCACTGAGAACTAAAAATCAAAATGTCGCAAGCTTTTAGAATATAAAACATAACTCAAACCGTGCAAAAACCTGACCCAACCACGCCTTCAATTCTCAAAAATGATCGTTAAATGCTTCGAAAATTCATCAATTGCCAAGCATCTTCTTGTTCGAGTAATTGTTTAATAAAAAGAAATCATTCCAACCTAGAAAATTAATTCATTATTGTTTAAGGCAAAAATCATTTCGGTGAAAACACGTGGATGTCTTCTTCAAACCCAAATCCGTTGCCGTTCTGGGCGTGTCTCGAAACCCGCGCAAAGACGGTAATAACATATTGCGAAATCTGATGATGAGAAATTCACTCAAACTATATCCCATTAATCCTTTTGCGGATGAAATCTTGGGGATAAAGGCTTATCCTTCAGTCCTCGATGTTCCCAATTCCATCGACCTCGCAATAATATTCGTTCCTCCGGATAAGGCGCTCCAAGCCGTAAAAGACTGCGTGAAGAAACCCGTCAAGGCAATACTCATCGAATCTTCAGGTTTTAATGAAGTGGGAAATTGGCAGCTATTCGACGAAATTAGAAAAATGACAAAAGACGCAGGCATTCGCGTTTGGGGACCAAATTGCACCGGTTACGTGGATTTTCACGAACAACTCTACACGTCCTTTGCTCGCATGGAAGAAATGCTCGAAGACCTCGATGTTGAAAAACTCAAGGGAAACGTTTCGCTGATTTCTCAGAGCGGAATGATCGCAGGCGGAATGATGTTTGAAATCATATCAGGGAAATTATTGAAAATAAACAAGATCTGTGCCATTGGTAACAAGTTAGACATAAACGAGTGCGACATCCTGGAATTCCTTGCTTCAGATCCCAATACCGAAGTCATAGGAATGTACCTTGAGGGCTTTGCCGATGGAAAGCGATTCCTCAAGTTAGCACGGGAAATCACGGCGAAAAAACCAATCGTCCTACTAAAAGGAGGACAATCCGAAAGCGGCTCGAAAGCAGCAATGTCCCATACGGGCAGCATTTCGGGTAAAAGCGAACACCTCGAAGGCATTTTCAAGCAGGTGGGCATCATCCAAGTTGATGACTTCATGGAACTACTAAACGTGCTGAACGTCCTATCAATGTTCAAGGAAAACGAAATCGCGATTCCCGCAAGAGCACGCGTGCAAATCGTCACGATCTCGGGCGGCGCAGGAGTTGTTCTCTCAGATCACGTTGAAAAAGATGAAAACTTGTCCTTGGCAACTCATTCCGAAAAAACGAAACAAAAAATCGCAAAAGCATTTCCCGAATGGATGGTCACGGGTCGGGAAAACCCCTGCGACATCTGGCCCGCCATCGAAATCAAAGGCCCGTTCGTGATATCCGACATCGTGACGGCTCTCCTCAAGGATGAAAACATCGACATCATCGTGATGACGATCTTTGCAGCACGGATCAAGGAATGGAAGATGTTTCAGAAAGAACTCTTCGGCAAGTTCACGCGAAGATATAAAAAACCCGTATTCTGCTGGATACTCGGCGAATACACCGAATTCGACTCGCTTCGCATCGAACTGAGTGAAGTCGGAATCCCGCTCTTCTGGAGCATCCAAACACTCATGTCAATGGTCTCAAAAACCTGCTC
>JALGVI010000072.1 GCA_029838215.1 Candidatus Helarchaeota archaeon
ATGAAAAGAAGTGGTATTGGTTCATTCTTTCAATTGTCTTCCTGTCATTGTCCGTCTTGTCAAATGAAGCTGGCATTTTCACGATTGTTGCACTTCCACTTTTTGAACTTCTTGATGTCAAGTTCATGGATTTCTTGAAGCGAAATGTTTGGAAATACATGGGATTTATTCCCATTGCCTTGATATTTTTGGGTTCTCATTTGTTTACAAGTCAGGCATATCAACATGATTGGTATCACCTGCCTGTCGTGATTCCGATTGCCATCGCTTGGGCGGCGGGATTTCTTTTGATATATTATGCTATTAAGACCGAAAAATGGTTCACCAAGCCGCCTTCAATTAATTTATTCCTTATTTCTTTGGCATATTTCGCCACTTTTACGATAATACTCAAGGGAAACCCACGATCTCCCTACATGCCAACAATGACTTATGCTTTGGTTGCAGTCGCACTTCTCGTTGCGCCAAACTATTCCAGCTTGGTGACTTTTTTTAGAAAAGCGGTCTTCACGAAACATTATCCAAAGAAGAAATTCTATAAACTCATTGGTATGTCGGTCCTCATCACGCTCTCCACGTCATCTCTCGTAATAAATGGCATTTATTGGTTTCAAATGGGTTACCAATCTAGTGCCGTTGCTAATCAAGTGATTCAACAAACGGAAAACCCGACAAACACTTCGATATATGTCCTAAACGTACCCTTGATCTCAAATTTTTACATGGCGGCGGGTGAGGCTGAAGTCAATCGTCTCATACACATGAAAACAGGCATTTATTATTCAGTCAACGTGATATATCTTGAAAAGGACGTTCAAATTCTCGTGCCGAATCAAATTCACCTGCTATTCATTAATGGATTTACCCTTCTTTGCGATCCGGGACGTGGTGAAATCATTGCAGAGAATTACTTCAATAATAACATCACTAACAATGCAAGTTGTGTTGTTTACTTGTATGATCCGTTCACGTTTCAGTTAACAAACGTGAGTGGGTTATTATATGCGGAATTATAAAAAAAAACGTGAAATATTGAAAGAAATCTCTTCAATATTTAATTTATTTTCTTCAATCTTTCTTTATCTTGATGTCGATTGAATGTACAACTGGATTATAGATTCGAAGATCATTGCAAAAGTTCCTCGTCATCTCTAATGCTTCTGTCTCGTCTTTTGCTTCGATTGAAACCCTCAAGTATTTTCCAGTTCGGACTGACTTTACCTGTTCATATCCTCCTTTATTTAGAAGATCTCGCTGAATTGTCGTGCCTTCCGGGTCTTTTGCGGCAGGTTTATTCTCAATAATTATTTCAACAACATGTATTGGCATCGTAGACTTGATCCATTAATTTTAATTTCTGATTTTTTCGCATTATCATTGCAGGGGTGTTCATTTACTAAAATCTTTCATGAAGTCTTTATATTTCTTTACGACATTCTCTAACTTGGGACACTCAAAAAGTTCCTTGTCCATTACTGCATTTGCTGTTGACATGTAAATATCTTCAAAGATCTTTTTTAATTCAGCAGGTAGCTTCGATGGTTGAATCTTGCATAATTCCTTCCATTCTTTGATTTTCTGCACGGACGCTTCTTTTTTGGCATTCATTAAGTCCTCATACCAGTTGGTTTTTCTATAAAACTGCCTTGCAATTTCTTTACTGACGGAAATGCCTTCGTATGTAAACCTACACTCGTCTAACGTGCCGAGAACATCAACGAGCATCAGTTTTCTATTGGGATCATAAGCAAGTTCTATTTTTCCGTCCTCATTGACCAGCGAAACCTTTTTTACTGCTTCCGTTATGAGAGAATTAACGCTGCGTAATGTTTTCTTGATATTATCCACTTCACTATCCGTCAATCCCGATATTTCTTGAGCCTCTTTCCATGAAACATATCTATCGCTTTCTTCCAGCTTCGTGCTCACGTCAAAGATAGGTGAACTTAATCGCTCTCCCGGTTCTGGAAAGTGATCCAATCCCAATTCTTCTAAAGTCAGATCTCCATTCTTCAATCGCCTGAAAACGCTTGAGCCCTTAGGAAGACCATTTCTATAAATTATCTCGAGTGGAATTAAGAAATTGCTTAAATCGGGCTTGTACCGTGAATAATCATACTTTTTATTCTCAAATTTTGGCTTGATGACTCTTACTAAGCTAACTTCCATCACATTCGTAGGTTCTTCAATCTCGTCCAATCTGGAAACTTTTCCATCCTTTGTCACCAGCCCACGATAATGCGTCCTTATGCCTTGCTTTTCAGCCTTTTCAAAAAAATAAGCACCCATTAAACAAAGGGAAGCACCCTTATTTTGGATGTGGTCGGGCATTTCACCCCAGTCAAACACGGAATACCTATTCGAAAAGACAAATCGTCCAATTCCCAGTTCTTTTTCGGTAGTTTTTTTCAACACTTGCAGATCTTTCACACTACCCATTTTTTTCCACCAACACGTTAGCTCGGGTCTTGTTTTCATGTTAAAACATGATCAATCCATGATAGAAAGACTTAAAGCCTATTCTTTTTAGTGAAATATCTTTTTAAGATTTCTTAAAGCTCTTGTTTTTTGTCGAAACCATGATTTGCTCTAAGATGCTTTATATATGATTAGTTTCCATTTATTAATACGATATTTATAACCTAACGACTTCACTTAAAAAAGAAAAGTGAGTGGATCATTGTGGATCGGAACCGCATATTAGCCCAACTATTAACAGGAGGCATTGTTGCTGGAGTCGCAGTTTCTATTTTTGGTGCGTTTTGGTTTCTTCTAGACGTGATTTCCTTCATTTTGAATCCCGTCGTAGATATTCTAACGTTTTACTGGTTTCTCACATTACCCTTTACGAATACAGGGTTGTTTATCTTCATCATTGGAATGGGATTTATGGTCTTTTTTTTCCTGATCATTGCATTCATGGTTATCTATAAACGGGGCTACGGTGCAATATATGAAGCTCTTAATAAACAACCCATACAGTGGACAGAATCCGAACTAATAGAGACAAAGAAAGAACGACGAATTGCAAACTTCATCTCGTGGGGTCTCATAATTTCCCTGGTCATAATTCTATTTGGAATGTTATTTTCACCCATTTCCAGTTTATCTGGGAGTGGAGGGTCGTGGCCCGTCACATTGTTGATAATCATTCTCAGCATTGCCACGAGGTTTCTTGGATTAGATATACTACTTTTAGGTCTTACAATTCTTCTTGGCTTTCTAATCTTGACTGCACTCGCACTATTAATAAAATACGGTCATAGGTTTTTCTTGAAACTATTTTTCAAGATCAACAAGTAATCAAAAATTTCCAGAAGTTTCTCCTTTTTTTTATTTGAATTAAAGAAAAGCTCCTTTTATTCAATTCATTTTACTGAACTCAGAGATCTCCTTTTTTGATTTTTTAGCAAAAATAACGTTTTTAAACCATTCAGCCCAATATATAATTTATTCACAATCTTTGAAAAATGACGTAGAGAGTGAAGTCCTTGGTTTATAAACCCCCGAGTGTCAAACCCCCGAGTTTATGCCCTCGTTGTGGCGGTCCTTTGGTAAGTATAACGGATGACGAAGGCAATGTTAAGGGAAAAAGATGTCCTGCTTGTGGATTTGTGACTAGTAAAGGAGCTGCTGCCAGACCTGAAACTATTAAAATTAGGATGGATGAGCCAAAAAAGTCTAAAGAAGAAAGAATCTCCATTTTCAAGATGGTTCAAGACGATGTGGCTCCTACGACTGAATTGAGTTCTGATAATGTATGCCTCATCTTAGATCGAGACCAAAATAAAATCTTCATCTGGAAAGGGAAATATACGTCTCCAGGGGAACGATATCGTGCAGGTACTGCGGCGACTCGTTTAAAGAGCAGGGAACGATTATACGGTGCCGCTACGGTGATCGTAGATGAAGGTGAAGAACCTGCTGATTTTCCCGATCTCTCAAAATTGAAGTCGCAAGTTGCTGTTGAAGATCAAAAACGGAAAAAAGAAGAAGACAAAATGAAAGAAGAAGCAAGGAAAAAAGAAGAAGAAGAAGAAGCAAAAAAGAAAGCTGAAGAAGAGGCAAAACGAAAAGCGGCTGAAGAAGCCAAAGAAAAAGCTGAGGCTGAAGCAAAACCATCTGCATCGGCTGAACCTACTGCGGCAGAAGACATGCGCATCAAATCATTGACCATCATCGACGGAATTGACGAAAACGTCGCAAGAAAACTCATCGAAATCAACATCACCTCCGTCGCACTACTAGCTACAGCTGACCCCTCAATGATATCTGAGAAAACGGGGATCGATGCTGACAAGATTCGCCAAATAAATCAGAATGCAAAGTCCATTTTAGGATTATGAACACGTGTTTTTTACATTTCTTTTTTTATTTTTGAATGCATGTTGATGTGTCTCTCACGGGTATGTCCTATTAATCGTTCTTGGATATGCTATCGTATCTCTGATATTTTCCAATTCAAGTATCCAACGAATCACGCGTTCAACGCCAAGTCCCATTCCCGCATGAGGCACGCTCCCATATCGCCGCAAGTCCACGTACCATTCATAATCTGCTGGATTTAGATTTTCGGCTTTAATTCTGTCCAATAGGATGTCCAAATCATGAATTCTCTGACCTCCTCCAATGATTTCACCATACCCCTTTGGTGCCAGTAAGTCCACGCAATCTACGATCTTTGGGTCTTCCGGATTTGGAGAATGGTAAAATGCCTTGGCTTCCTTGGGATAACTATGGACGAAAATGGGGAGGTCTTCGTCCTGAGTTAAAACGCGCTCTTCCTCCGTACCAAGATCGGTTCCCCACTCGAATTCTATTCCTTTCTTCGATAGGACCTCAACTGCTTCTGTATAGGATATTCTTTTAAACGGAGGCTGAACCTTGAGCAAGTCGTCCGCTTTAATGTTAAAAACTTCCAATTCCTTCGCGTGCGTTTTCGCAATCACTTCACAACAATATGATACTAATTCCTCTTCAACACGCATTAATTCCTGAAGTCCCATGTATGCCGCTTCGCACTCCAACATCCAGAATTCTGTTAGATGACGCGTGGTTCGGGATTTTTCGGCTCGAAAACTGGGTGCCACGGTCCAAACTTTCTCCAAGGAAAAGATCAAGGTCTCCAAGTAAAATTGACTTGACTGGGTTAGATATGCCTGTCCATCAAAATATTTCAAATTAAATAACGTGGCTCCTCCCTCGACGGCAGATCCCGTGAACATGGGTCCGTGAACTTGAATCCAACCTCTATTATTGAACCAATCCGTGAATGCTCTGAACAACGTGGCCCGTATCTTCATGACGTGTGAGAGTTTTTGCGATCTCAACCATAAATGACGCTTATTTAACAAGAAAGAAACGCTTTGATCTTTGGTAATTGGAAATGTTTCGGCAGGGTGAATGATGTTCAGACTTTGAACCTGAAGTTCATGACCACCCGGACTTCTCTCATCTTTTCTGACGATTCCGGTCACCTCAATTGCCGATTCAATCGTGATTTTCTTGGCTACCGCAAATGCTTCGGGTGCTTCTTCTCGCACCACGGTCAATTGAATGATGCCCGTTGAATCCCTCAAGATAATAAATCGCATTTTTTTCGTTCCCCGAGCGCGATACACCCATCCGCGCAGGTTGGTCTGCTGCCCTACAAGATTGCCTTGCAAAACATCCTGAACGTGAATGAAATTCATGGTTCTTCTTCCTTTTTAAAAATTTTTCGTTGTCTTATTTTAGATATAGCACCTAATTTGAAAAAAGTTTAAATTTAAAATTTAAATTTAATGTTCCAGACCTAATCTACCATGATTCTAAAAAATCAATGATTTTCAAATGATTTATAAAGTATTTTGACTAATGATGGTCAAATTACAAATGAAGGTGTAATGTTTTGACAATTTTAACTCGGTTAACAAAAGATTTAGGCATGAAGGTACCCATCTTTCTTGCAGGAATGGGACCCTTCTCCACTTATAAGACAGCGGTTTTAGTGTCGAACAACGGCGGTTGCGGGCTTACTAGTCATTGGGGTATTCTCTCAAAGGTTAATCCCAAAACTCACTTGATTGACCACGAAGAAGGCGTCTACATTAGTCCCCAACAAAAAATGGAATTCGATCTTGATTACATTGATAAAAACCTTGAAGACGATAAAGTCATCGGTTGTAACATACGCGTGGCGCGAATCCAAGTCGATGCACCTGCCGTTATCAGAACGGTCTTGAAGAAACGCAAGGAAAATCGAAAGATTAGAGAAGCCTTGAAAGTCATCGTGACCTCTGCAGGAAATCCAATGATTGCTCAGAAATTATTAAAGAAAGAAAAATATTTTGTCGATGGTAAAAAGGACATTTTACATTTCCACGTGAGCCCCACGTTAGCATTGTGCCAGAATACCTTTAAAGCGGGATGCGATGGTGTAATTGCCGTGGGATTTGAAGGCGGTGGACATCAATCTTACGAAGGCGTGAATACGAGCGTTCTCATTCCTGAAGTTCGTGAATGGATTGACAAAGAATGTCCAGAATTCTACCTCGTGGCTGGTGGCGGGTTCTATAATGGACGCACGCTTGCTTCAGCATTGGCACTTGGTGCAGAAGCCATTCAAATGGGAACACGTTTTATTGCGACTTCCGATGGCGATTTTCACATCAACTTCAAAAATGCCATAGTCAAGGCACGCGATGAAGACACGATGGTTTGTTCGGGAGCATTTGGTCCGATTCGACTGTTGAAAAACGAATATGCTCTGGCACATGCAAAAGTCTTAAGCAAAGCAGAAAAAATGGCTCAAGAAAAAGGTACCGGTGGCGTGGGAGTCGATCCAACACAATTGAACAAGCAATTGGCTGAAGACATGAAACGATATGATCTCGTTTATGAAGGTGATGTTGAACACGGCGCCGTGCTCTGCGGTGAAACCGTTGGTGGCATCAACTCGCTCAAGACTGTAAAGGAAGTCATAGAAGACATCATCGTCGAAGCCACGCAAGTCATGAAAACAATGCCCAATATGATTGAGTAAGTCTTTGGCTTATTTTCAACTTTTTTCATTTTTTATCTCGGCTAGAAGCATTGATGCTAATCGTAAATTTTACTCTGAATGAAATTCTTCACGATCTCCCATTCATTCAAATATTTAAAGTCAGGATAAAAATCATGAGATGTTTTTATCATGCGTCTTGAAGTCCGCATCATTCCAAATGCCCGGGAAACTCGTCTTGAGGTCATTGCTGATGATTGCATTAAGGTCTGGCTGAAGAATCCACCGGTAAAAGGAAAAGCTAACAAGGAATTAATCAAGTTTTTACGTTCCCATTTTAAGGCAAGTAAAGTGGAAATCATTTCGGGCCATTCGGGTAGGAAAAAAATAGTGATTATTGAAACGGACTAAAGTCTTCATGTTTAGAGAATCAGTGAATTAAAAAATTTGAGACAGGTCAAATTCTTCTCCTAACTTGCCCTCATGAGAAACCGCAGTAACTCTAGTCAATCCTGGCACGTGTTGGATTCCTTCGATTCCTTTTTTGATGGCATCGAATAATTTCACGACATCAAGGGAATCAATTATGATTTGGTATGCAATTTCATTCTCGTTAATTGTAGACGATTCGATCCCGGGACAGAACGCCTGATTTATCGTTCCTTTATCTTTCATGAAGTCGTACTGAACCGAACCGATTTTTACACCAAATTTTGAAAGTCCTCCTGGATATGGACAAATGACTCCCGGTGTTTCTTGAATTATTTCTGCAAACATCATTCCTGCTTTTAGCATCGTTGTAGGGTCTCCACTCAACACGATACTCGTGCTAACACCCCGTTTCAAGCCAAATTCGGAATCTAGGATGAATCCGTTTGGATCATCAAAGGATGGTAAAAGCCAGACTTGTCGGTCCTGAAATCGAGCCTTTTTTTGAAGTCCATCTCCGAACAGTGCAATGGAATCTCCAATTTTTACGTTTTCCACTTCAGGATCGGGTTCCATTGCATTCAGGCAGCATGCCGTTGGCGTTGGCAAGATACTTTGTGTCATTCGTCGTGCCATTTCCTTTTCCAATACGGCTTTTGTTGGTGCTGCGATCATCAGAATCACGCCCGGACGCCCGTCAGGACCATCCAACACCCGCAAGTCTATGCCGCCTTCTACGCCCTTTTTGTACCCAAATCCACTTGCGGCACGAGCTGCCGTAAGTGCCCACTCAGGTGATACTGCCGTGATGAGAATCCGCCCTAACCATAGCGGAAATAACTCGCCCTTGCCTCTAATTTCTATGTTTTCCAAGTTGGACCCTCAAATAAAAAAATAGGTTATAAACCTAGGATTTCTTTTAAATAGATGTTATGCTTGCCGAGAGTGCCTCCGTAATTTCCTGCAGATATCTTTTTGATACCAGGGACGGCTACTGCAGCCTTGATTCCATCTGCCATTGCCTGTTTGACCGCATCCAAAGTTATTCCATCAAGGACAATTTCGAGCACGCAATTCACGTCTGCTGGAACTTTGGTTCCTTCGACTTGATCTTTTAGCGTCGGACATTCAAAATGGTTCGTTGAAGCATTCAAGAACTTGTATTTCATGCTTCCCGTCTTAGATCCTGACCGGCAGACACCGCCGGGAAAGCTGGTGATCACGCCTTCAACTTTTCCTATTGCTTCGATGGCGTCCATTGATGCTTTTAATGTGTTATCCAAATTGTCTCCAAAAATGAAGAAGTTACCTCCACCAATGGCTTTTTTTGCCTTGAAACCATCTTCGAATATTGCTTCACCTTCCATCACGGGAATCTTCCAGATTGTTCGGTCCCCGAGTTGGTCCTTTTTCTGAAATCCATCTCCAAAATAAGATAATTGAAATCCCGTTCGGAATACGGCTGGAACTTTCTCTTCGGTTCCATCTTTCTTTTTCTTTTTATATAGGTCTGGTTCCGCCTTGAGCCAGTCAAAAACCGACACGGTTGGACAGGTCAAAAGACATTGCCCCATGCGATTTAAAAGCGTATTTCCCAACTGTTTCCTGGGTGCAAAAAGCATTGCCGTAGCTCCCGGTCGTCCATCGGGAGTTTCAGTCTTTGGAATGACCAGATCTACTCCTGCTTCACAATCGCATGCAATCGTGGAAACTGCAAATCCCGTGAAGGTTGAAATTGCGTTCTTTACCCACGTTTCATCGTGAGCGGTGATCAACACGCGTGCGCACCACATGTTAAATGCTTCCGCATACGTGTCGTCTATCTTAACACCATTTAATTCCAATCAAAACCACCTTTTTTGTATTCAAGTGCAAAATTCTTTTAGTTATCAATTAATAATTTGAGTCTGATATAAAAGTTTAAGCACGATGATTTCCCTTGCTAAAGGCATTCAAATTCAAGTTTATCGCATCTAAAGGAAATATGATGAAAAATAAGAAACCATCACGTGAAATTTCTTCTGAATTTCAAAGGATTTTCATACTCCAGTAGCCTGTCCAGATTGCCTCCTAGCTTAATTGACTTACCGAAAATATAAATATACAATTTTCATATTTTGTGTGATTACAAGCCTTGAATTATCAAATTTAAATTTATCAAACTAAAATTTTGTACTTACGATGCAGATTTCATGACGTGATGAGAATGGAAACGGAACGTACTTACCTTCCCGTTGTGAATAAAGTCAGATGCACTGGCTGTGGTGATTGTACCATCGCCTGTCCCGTTGATGTTGATCTAAAGAAGCAAAATGAACCCACCATTCTAATAGTGACTAACGGGCTTTGTATCGTTCAGACTCCCGAAGCTTGCGATGGCTGTGGTAACTGTGTCTCTGCTTGCAGCCAAGATGCAATTCACATAGAACTGGTAGGAGGCACGGCAGAAATCAAGCTATAGGAGGTTATCATGCATGATCCCGAGCTTTAAACATACAATCGAGAAAGATAATCAAGAATTGAGCATGCGGCTCCTTACATTGAAAACCAAGTTGATTCATCACCAAGAAAAGTGCATGGGCTGCAATACATGCCGAATTGTATGTCCAAAGGATGCTGTTTCACGCGGACCTGTTGGGGCTGTGATGAAAAATCTCACGGAGAAAGTCCCTTCTGTTGTCTTTGACGTGAATAAATGTAGTTTCTGTGGTACCTGTGTATATCTATGTCCTTTTGGTGCACTAGAACTCCTAATCGATGACCAACAAGTCTTAAAACTAAAGGAAGAAAAGGCACTTCCCGATCTAGTAATCGAAATGAAGAAAACAACTGATGGAGCGCCAATAAAGTGCTTCTTTGAAGGAAAAATCACGATTAATGCCGACGTTTGCATCCCCGAATGTCAAAGTTGTGCCATCGGATGCCCTACTGGAGCAATTGAATATCCAAAAGCTGAAAAGCCGTGGGAAAAAGCCACGCGCGTTACTGTGGATGAAGAAAAATGCGTGAAATGTGGTACCTGCGTGCATATCTGTCCTTCAGAAGCCATTACGTTGGAACGTACAGAAATCAAGTTCAAAGGAGAACCTGAAAAAGATTATACTGTTCCATTCTGGCCCAATATCGTGGAAAAACTGAAGACTAAGCTACAGAGTCCAATAAAATAATCTCGCAATTTTTAATTCTGCCCCTTTTCTTACTTTTATCATTTTTAATTATTTTTTCGCAAATAATAGTTTCTTCCCAATTGATGATTTTATATATGATTTCTCGAAACGATCATTAATGTTTATTGAAAAAGTATATTCGGGAGCAAAATAATGTCTTTGACTCGAACAGCATCTCGTGATCGGACCTGCTTTCCCTACTTTTTCTCGCTCCCTCCTCCCATCTTATCGGTTTCCTCCTCTTAAGTAGGTCCGATCCCCTAACTATCTTCATGTCAACTTGCTTCTTTTTCACGACGACAACGAAGGTAATGCAGTAAATGAAGACCCAAAAACAAGCCGTAACCAATTAAAAGATAAAGCGAGAAGAAATCAAAAAGTAATAACAAGATCAGGCTGATGAAAAATATCGCCACTTCCACGACCAAAATGATTTTTGAATGATAATACGTCATGGTGAAATAACACTGAGGAACGCGTCGTGGTGGGTCTGAAGGTGGTGATGGCGGCTTTAGGGTCCCACCGATCAATAAATCCCTTTTTATTGGAGTTAAAGCACAGGTCCCCCAGTCGATCAAATCCAAACTGACATGAACGAGTCCTGCAAGTCCGGCATAGAGCAACCATGGAAAATTAAAGAATGCAAGCAAGACTCCGAACCCCATTAATATCAGGTATAATGGAAAGCCGTGAGTAGGAAGCCGTCGATGATTGTAGTCCTTCGCAAACCGAGAAAATATGAAATCAAAATCAATGAGAATGGAAATGCCAACAATCAAGAGCAAGTCTAAATGAGAAAGATGCTGGAAAAAAAAAGTGCGGAGAAATATTGTTAAAATAATACCCGCCGATAAGTGGACGTTTATTTGCAAGGTTGTTCATCCTCTTCATGCCACGTCAAATAAAAATTATCTGGAATCGTTCTTAGTGAAAACGTTCTCGCTCGACTCGCATGTAACATTCTGCAACCGATTCTTCAGGGATTTCATTTCGGACTTTCACGAGGTCGATTTTATTTGCGGGACAATTCGAAGCACAAACTCCACAACCAATGCATCGGTCTTCGTCGACTCTCCATTCTTCTTCATATTCTTCATGCGGCATGTAATGCCAGATTGCCTTGGTCGGACAAATCTCGACACAGCGATAACAATTTCTACACTCATTTTCGTTGAATTTAGCCATGTAATTGCTTCTCATGAAAGCTTTCGGATTTTGCATCTCAACCATGCCACGCAAGATTCCACAATGACAAGGACAGCAATTGCAAATGAAACCCATTTCTTGAGAATTATACGTGCAGTGAACAAGTCCTTTTTTCTCGCAGTCCAATAGGACTTCTAGAGCTTCTTCTTTTGTGAGTTCTTTGACTATCATTCCTGCTCTTTTAAAATGTTCGATATCTCCTAAGAGCATGCATACATCCACAGGATTATCGCACGGACCCCGCCCTGGTTTATCATTGTATCGGCTTTCCGTCCTGCAAGCACAGGGAATGACTGCAATTCCGTCTGCCCTTTCTATTGCTGTCTTTACTTGTTCGAAAGGCAACACGACGGTTTCGTCGACCCCTAATTCTTCGTTAACCTCTACAATCTTGTTTGCCCGATCTGCTGGTAAAATTCTCGCCCACGGGTAATTGCTGGCACACATTTCCATGAGAAACCCCTCATAGGCATATTTTTCCATGAGCTTAACAACTTTCTTTACTGTTTCATCAGAATATGTTCCATCATTCATTCCGACTTTTGAAAAGAACCATTCAAAAACTCCAATGACCATTGGCCAAATTGAGTATTTCACCAGTTCCTTTCCTGTTGCAGTCGTTTTCCTTCTGGAATATATCATTCCTCTCTTGGCGAGATTTTCAACGATTTCGAGTATTTTTTCTTCAGAATATTTATCGGTTTTTGCTTGAATCCTTTGTACCAGCTTTCTGGGAGAAAGGGCATCAAGATGTGGTTGTTTAAAAAAGCCTAAAATTTCTGCTTCTTCTGGAGTGAAAATTAGTTGCAGGATTTTGAGCAGGTTTTTGGATTTTGGAGTGCGAATCGACCAGCGATTCATTATTTTTTGTAACCGCTCATAAACTTCAAGTTCTTTACCTGACATTTTTATACATCTCTATTTTTAATTTTTGAATTTACATGTTAAATAATTTCATTATTTTCGGATAATTCTTTGATACCCAATTCTGGAGCTTCTTAAGGCTGGTGGCATTTCGCAGATTGGCAAAGAGAATTAATGAGCGCGACATGATTTTCGTATAGAGCAAGTTCTCCTCAACCGTCACCGTGAACTCCAAAATTTCTCTATTTGCCACATCGAGATAGATCTTTGAAGATGAAGACACTAAATCCGGTAAGTCCGCTGCTAGCGAACGCTCGTTGATACCCTCATCCGTAGATGAAATAATCGGCAAGCCCTTATATGAAGCACTTGTTCCCACTATCAAAATGGCACTTGCATTTATCGAATTCCTTAATTTATCAAATTCCATCTCAAGTTCTTTTGCATTTTCCAAAGAACTATCTTTACTCAGAATTTTTTTTATAAAATCACTGATTCCCATGGATAATCAACAAGATTCGTTTTGTTACAAATTAAATGGTAAACCAGTTTTTAAATCCGATTATCAACCGATAAGAAGAAATATGGTATAAAGACCTGCAACGGAAAATATGGCTATCAACAAGATGTCTATTGTAAGAACGGAGAAGAAATATAGTCCCTTACGGGATTTCAACAGTTTCCTGCCCTTCTCATAGATTTTTCCGAAGAAATCATGCTTATTACGAAGCTCCATGAAATAATAGAAATAAATCAAGAATAATGGAAGCAAATATGTTCCGTGCTCAATGCGAAAAGTAAGAAATGAAAAATTAAATCGATTTGCACTTGCTGCAAACTGGGTGAGTCGATTTAGGAAAAGAACGATCAAAGAATTACTGAGATATGCCGGATTGAGCAAAATCATTACAATATCAATTATGAACATGCAATTCAAAAGCAAGACCATCCCACAAAATACCGTAAAATAGAGCCACTTTTTTTTAGCACGAAGAATAAAAACAGGAAGCGCAATGATCATGTGCAATTTAAACATGGATAATGCCAAAAAAATGGCACTCGGGAGGTCTTTTTCCTCTAAACTGAACTTATACGCCAACATCAGCAAGAGAAGTACAACAAAATTGAGATTTAAAAGAAATAGCTCCACGTAAATTGAAATTAATCCGAGGTAAAAAATGGGAAATGTTTTATCAAAATTCTTCTCCATTAACTTGTTTGCATAGAACAAGCAAGCAACAGTCATGCAAAAATATGCCACTACTCCAATAAAAGGGAAAAATGGGTTTGGAACGATTTGATACAACCAAAATGGCAAATAGAAGGGCAAGATGTAAAGGATCATGTATGGAAGGTAAGGCCAACCATAAAGGACTGCTGATGCTCCTGCCGGAGTAAAATAATAGAGAAGATGAAACCCACCCGTGACGAATAGGTTTGCTGAACTTATATATATGATGAAATCGGTCCAGATGGGAAAAATTGAAATGCTGAATTGGTTCGTTGCGAATAAATATGAATTTCTAACCAGACCAATTATCAATATTACGAGAGCAATGCTTGAATATACCAACATTCTATACTTAAAATTAAACTTCTCGACTGGAATCGCGTGCAGTCGCGCAGTAAGACTCTCTTCTTCCATCTTTTTGTGTCCCACTAAACTAATTCTAATCCTTGTTAATTAGCCACGTACTGATTTCTTCGGTTCTGGTTGCTTCTTTTTTCTTTTATATCGATGGGTCTTGTAATTGTATTTTCCTCGAATTCTTTCAATCTCGCCATACGTATCCGTCAATTTTTGCAGGTATTTTTTCAGGTATTTATTTTTCAATGGATGGGGATTGTTGAGCCGTTCCAACACTTCATCTGATGATGGCTTTGAATTCAAGAGCTCTAATCGACTTAACGGAATTTGCACGGAAGATAATACCCACCCTTTTTCTTTTGTTTGAGCTCTTATCTGACCAACTCCTGCCTTCTCATCGATAGTCAATTTAGTCTGCCCTAGTTTCTGGGCTTTCTCATCTCGCACCTTAATTGAAACTATTTTCTCTTTCTTCTTCTTTCCATCGTTGGAGCCCATGTTATCCCTTCAATTTATTTTTGATTCACTTTCTGCTAAACGAGATCTCGCAAGTATATTTTATGTTTTCCCAGCGTGCCTTCATAATTTCCTGTTGAAATTCCCCTAACACCAGGAACCGACGTTCCAATCTCAATGGATTTTTTCATGGCTTGCTTCATGCACTCTAAATTCATGGCGTCAAAAACAATCTCAGGAATGGAATTTATGCCCAACGGAATCTTCGAATCTGAAATCTGATTCCGTAATGATGGACAGTATTGATGGTTCGTGCTTGGTCCTATTATCTTCACATTCGGTTGACCTTCATATGGTGGTTTCGATCCTGCTGAGCAAATGTCAAATGGCGTGATGACTCCTTCCATTTTTAAAATTTCTTCAATGACTCTTTCTCCAACGGTAATCGCTGAATCAACGTCCTTGCAAAAATACCAAATATTTCCTCCGCTAATAGCACGTGCATATCCGAGTGTCTTCTCAATGTAGAAATCTTCTCCCATCATGATTGGCACTTGAATTAGATCACGCCCATTCAAAGAAATCAATTTCGAATATTTGTCACCACAATATCCTACTCCGTCCATCATGTCAAATGTTCCGAGAGGATTCTCTACTGCATCGTAGATTTTCGTTGTTGGCACCACGAGAATACCCTGGCGCAGTCGCAAGCACAATTCCTTATAAAATCTTTTCAGGTCTCGCTCCAAATCTCCTGAATCCATGCCCCAAACTTGAGCAAGGAATCCCGGATTACCATCTGGCGTTTCCTTAGAAGATAGATATTTCTCGACACCGCCCTCCGTTCGCCCAACCACGACTGAAGGCAGACCAAGCCCAAGAGCGGCTCTTGCCAGAAGTCGATCCGTCCTTGCGGTAACCATGAATCTCGTGAAAAGACCATCGAACGCCTCACAATAAGTATCTTCTATTTCCACGTCATTAACGATCTTCAAAGGTTTCTCAAATAACATCATGATCTCCTCAATACATGCATGTAAATGACTTGTAAAATCGAATCTTAAAATGATCTGTCTTTTGGTTTGTCAATAAAATTAAAAAATGGATTATTTTTCTTGGAATTGGAGAAAAATATCATTCAAAAGCATTAATAAGCTCAAGAACTCAACGAGAGACGTATCAATGTCTTGATCATCCTCGTCCCAAGCCAAACAAAAGAGTGGAGAATACCTATCGTAAAATAATGTCATGATTCCTTCACGAGTTTTCCTTTTAAGAATGATCCCCTTAACTCCTTAATAAAGAAAATTCTTTTTTGTCTTTTAGGTTTCTATCTATTTTTTTTGATATTTCTCTAGGTCCAAAAACCTAATAATTCATCAAGGATTTTTTGAAACGTTTTAAAAACACGTCCTTTTTAACTCGAAAACACGTATCGATGGTTTTCACGACTGATTTTCTTCTAAATAACGCACCTCTAGTGAGTGGGTGAACAGTATTCACGTGGAGTTTTTCCGCTTTGGTTTCAAAAAGTGAAACATCACTTGCAGCAGCAATTGCAAGTGGATCGTGAAGAAAACAACCATCCAAGTGGTAGAATCTTCGTTCAAAACCAATGTAGAATTTTATTAGCCGTTCGATGAAATTGTTAATCTTCGTTTTTTTACCTAAAACCTCTTGCAAGTCCTTAGAAGTAAAAAGGAAACTGGTCGTCACGTCCAGTGGGACTAAAATCGTTGGAACCTCCGTCCGAATGCAGGCATCCGCAGCAATGACATCTGCAAAAAAATTATACTCTGCAAATGGCGTGATATTTCCGGGAACGTCGATTGCTCCGCCCATTATTATGAGCCGATTGACGTGCCGAAGTGAATCGGGATGTTTTTTCAAGAGCCGCGCGACGTTCGTGAGCGGACCTGTTGCGACCAAGTCAACATCTCCTGAAAACTCGTTCAACTTCTCATTTAAAAAATCGCTTGAATTCATTGAAACGGGACTCATTCGCGGACGTGGAAGCTGAATGTTTGCAAGTCCATTTTCACCATGAACAAGTGCCGATGTTATCAATCGACCGCTAAATGGTTGCGAGGCTCCTTGAACAACGGGGATGTCTTCTCTATCAATTAATTCCAAAACGCTCAATGCATTTCTTACACCATCATCAACTCTCGCATTACCTGCGACTATGCTAATGCCTAAAAGATTAATCTCGGGCTCGTTCAGAGCAAATAAGATTGCCAATACATCGTCAATTCCCGGATCGCAATCCAGTAATATGTTCCTAATCATGAGAAATTCCTGCAACAAATTGTTTTTTTTTAAGACATGAGAGATGGCGAATTTAGTTTCAATAATAAATTATCAAATGCGATCGGAAGAAAAACACGTCCAATTAACCTAATGAGAAATTGAGGGATCTCAAATGGATTCGTGAGACTAAAATTATAACTGTTTGAAGATAGCATTTCGCCATTGTGTTCCAATTTTATCTTCAAATACAAAGGACGCACGTCATTTTCGGGATTTAACCTGAAAGAACGTTTCTTCAACCTTGAGATTGAATTCTCCGGAATTTTTTTAATCAGAACTTCTTGCTTGTCGAATATTTTTCCATGTCCATCCTGTAACTTATACATTAATTTGCAATTTTTAAAAGAAGAATGAAGATCGTTAATCAAAAAAGGTGAGACTTTGATCTCGTTTCCTTGTCGCTTCCATGTAAGGCTAACCAAGACTGGTTGATATGCCTCCTTGATCTTTTCATACGAGATTTTGGGATGTTTGAAGTAATCAATACATGACCAGCAAACACACGGCCACGGTTCATTTAATTGCCAAAATAACGTGCCGAATATCTCATTTCCGTGTTTCAAGCCTTCTGCTTGTGCCAGTTGAGTTGTCTTCATGAACGTTTCAGGATCACGCCAACAATCACCATACTTGCGTCCGTAACGGTCTAACTTCAACTTGGAGCCGTTATGAATCGAGATCATTTTCTTCCATTTGGATATGTCAGGGCTGAAATACTTCAACGTGGCGAGAGAGGGTGCTGCCTGAAGCCCGTATTCGCTCACGAGCTGATCATCATTATAAATTGAAACATCGTATCCATTAAATGAAAATAAAAGATGCCAAACAAGCCAGTTATGCCGCTCTTCCACGTAAGGCGATGTCATGAGATATGGGCGTGTCGGATCTAATTCCCTGCAGATCTTTCCTATATTTCGAAGAAGTTCTCTACTCATGAATGCATCCATTTCATTACCACCTGAATAGAAGACAACACTTGGATGATTTCGGAGTTCTTTTACGATTGCCGAGCATTCCTGTCGAATGAGCCGTTCGAAAAAACCCGGCTTTGAAAAATTTACTTGCGTGTAGTTGGCACAGGCAAAGGGAAATTCCTGCCATACCAAAATTCCTGTTTCATCGCAAATTTCATAAAACTTTTTTTTCTCTCGAATGCCGCCTCCCCAAACTCGTAACGTGTTGATATTGGCATCTTTTGCCATCTTGATTAGTTCTTCATAGTGTTCATCGACTCTTGCCAAAAAGGAGTCAGGGGGAACCCAATTCGCTCCTCTAATGAACTCGAAAAGATCATTTACGTGAAATTGCCATCTTGCTCGATTCTTCTTAAAATAATTCGGTCTTTTTACTACAAAATCTCTTATTCCAAAGCGACCTTCAATTTGATCTTGAAGTTCGCCCTTGTTAAATAATTTTAAGCATAACGGATGTAAATAAGGCTCGCCGAGATCCCACGGATTCCATCGTTTCAAGTCTAATTCTCCAATCATTAAAAATCTCATTTGAAGAAAGGCTTGCTTCAAGCTCAATGTCTTGAATTTCATCTTGCTTGTTTTGAACGGTGATTTTCAGGATATGAGTTGGTTTCGGAGAATCAAATTTCGATTGCAAAAAATAATCACTCAAAAAAATCTTACCCGTCTGCGTTAAAAACACGTCATCCCAAATCCCCATTGTAACAATCCGTGGCGCAAAATCCCAACCATAACTCATTTGACATTTAATTCCCTGGACGCGATTCTTTGGTGGTGGTAAGATTTGAACCAATAACCTATTGTGATCTTGAATTTGATCCGTAACATCGAAGCCAACGCGGGAAAACATGCCCACGTGGTTTCCAAGTAATTTTTCATTCAACCAAAATCGTGCAAGATAATCCACGCCTTTAAAATTCAATTGAATGCAGCCGTTTTTTTCGGATTTTGAAAATGGAAAAGTGGCTTCGTACCACCATGTCTTTTCTTCAATCCACTTGATTTTCCTGTAATTATCATCGACAAATGGGTCTTCAATTAATCCTGCGTTTAAAAGATCAAGCTGAACGTTTCCCGGAGTTGATGCGGGAATCCACTTGCTGTTATTTAAGTCACGGTAGGTTTTCACGCTGGAATTCTTGTCGGGAATTGCAAGTCTCCAATTGCACTCATTAAGATTAATATTTTTTCTCAAGGGGATTACCATCTTGATTTGTTTTATTGCATCGACAAAAGAGTAATTAGAATAAATTCTTTAATATTCTTATCTTTGATTTGGAATTTATAGATGTCCTAATCTTCCGATCTGAATGAACACGTCGAGGATTTAAGTTAATGAGTCTCGTAGAGCAGAAAACTCGCTTGCGTCAGCTAATAAAGGAAAAAAAAGCACATCTTGAAGAAGATTTCATTCATTCAATGAGCATGACAATAATAAAGAATCTTCAGTCCTTGAATGAATATAAAAATGCGAAATTAATTATGTTTTTTGTTGGAAAAGATACTGAAGTTCAGACCGTTTCGGGGATCACGAAGGCTTTCGCCGAAAACAAACGCATTGCGGTTCCCATCACGCTCAGGGAAAAGCGAAACTTG
>JALGVI010000143.1 GCA_029838215.1 Candidatus Helarchaeota archaeon
GAACGTATCTTGGTGAAACTCGGTGGACAAATTTTAAGAAATCTAACGGTCATCGAGCCGCAAATAAAAGACGGTGTCATTCAAAAAGTAAAAGTCCGACAAGGAGAATATAAGACGTTCGAGATCAAGGCGGAGAAGTACGTATTGGCAACGGGCAATTTTATTGGCGGTGGTTTGATCGAAAATAAAGGATTGCTAAGAGAACCTATCTTTAATTTACCACTCTTTGATATCAACGGAAAAAATATTCTTTATGCTCGTTTCCAGACTTTAATAAATCGGGCTGTTTTACCTCCCGAAGGTCATGATTTCATCGCCTGTGGTGTAAAAATCAACGATTCTCTACAGCCAGTAGATGACAATGAAAATATTATCTATTCAAATCTTCATGCTGCCGGTGCCGTGATCTCGGGGTACAATTACATTGCTGAGAAAAGCGGCATGGGTGTTGCCATTAGTTCGGGACACGAAGTCGGCGTGCAACTTGCTGGGAGGAAATAAGATGACTGAAGAAGAATATAAAGAAGCAGAAGAGTATATCAACAAATATTTGAAAGATCACGATGTGTTGATCGCTACTCCTGAAGAAGACTTACTTTTAGATCGTCTTACTGCCTGTATCAATTGTGGAACATGCACGATGTATTGCCCATTGCTTGATCTCACAAACGGGGAACTCTCTCCACGCAAGATTGCAATAGAAGTCAGCAGGACTGAACCCGACTGGAAAACGGTTCGCAAGATCGTCTACGACTGCACGTTGTGTGGAAAATGTGAAGAAGTCTGCCCTGAATCCGTTCCCGTGCCCCGGATCGTCAAAAATATTCGTGCAAGAATCTTGCGACAAAGTCCTTCATCCATGTTGCCCGAATACATCGCCATGCAAAAAAATCTTACTGAAATGCGAAGTGCCTATATTCCAATGGATGAAGAAGACAAGCAAGATTACATTGAAGATGACCTTGAAAACTTCGGCTGGACGAAAACCGCAGATAAATATCTTGAAAAGGCAGGTGTTGTTTATTTTGGAGGCTGTCAGGCTCGTGAGCGCTTGTTTCTGATTCGCGAATCTGTTAAACTCTTGCTTGAAGCGTTACACGTTGATTATTCACTTCTGGAGGAAGAAGGGTGTTGTGGTCTTCCTGCAAGCCTGATTGGGGATGTTTCCCTATCAGATGATCTTGCTAATTCCGTGATCAAAAAATGCAAGGAAAAACAGGCAAAAATTGTCTTGACAACTTGTGCAGGATGCACGGCGAAATTAAAAGAAGATTTTCAAAAATTCGAAGCAGGAATTGACGTCAAGCACTTAATTGAATATATCATTGAGGATATTGGATTGGAAGCATTCAAAAAAATGATAAAAAAATCACCACCGACCACGATAACGGTCACGCTTCATAATCCCTGCGATCTTCATCGCGGTTCAGGAAAATATTTCGTGTCATATACCGAACAAATCCTGAAAAATTTGCCGAATATCATTTATGAAACGCTTCCCGATGCAGAACGGTGTTGTGGCGCTGGAGGGCTTTCCGATCTTTTCATACCTGATGTCACAAAGGAACTTCAAAAACAAAAAGCCATCGACATTCAAGCCACGCCTGCTTCCATCGTCATTGCCCCTTGCCCGCGTTGTATCAATCAAATCGAAGAAGGACTACACGAAATGAATTCAGAGAAAAAAGTTCTGGACATGAGCATGTTTCTAAACCTATTTCTTTACGGAGGTTTTGAAAATCTCTGATTTGAAATCGGATTTGAGTAGTCTAATCGGGTCTGAAAATGTATCTATTGAAGAAACTATCCGTTTGGTCTATGCACGAGATTGTTTCCCTCTCACATTATTACAGTTTCGTGAGCCCGGAATCATGGAACGACCTCAACCTGACGTTGTCGTCTGGCCACGATCTGCAGACGATGTTGCCAAGATCTTAAAATATGCTAATGAAAATCAAATTCCCGTTATCCCCCATGGTGGTGGAGGCGGCGTAAATGGAGGCACAATTCCGCTCACGGGCGGAATAATGCTTGACCTACAAAAACTCAAAAAGATCATCGAAATCAATGAAGAGTCATTTTATGTTACTGCACAAGCTGGTGTCATTGGACAGCATTTAGAAGATGCTCTCAATCAACGAGGATTCACTTATGGGCACTTGCCAAGTTCGCTGACGATGAGTACCATTGGAGGATTTGCTGCGAACCGCAGTGCCGGCGCTCTCTCCTCAAAATATGGAAAGATTGAAGACATGGTAATGGATTTAGAAGTCGTGCTTCCATCTGGAGAAATCATCCATACCAACGCCACAAAAGCTCCTAGAAAAGCCATTGGACCTGACTTAACCCAGTTATTCATCGGATCTGAAGGATGCCTAGGCGTGATTACTGAAGTTACGGTAAAGATTTTTCCGCTTCCTGAAATCCGTGAATTCCTCGGTTTTCTTTTTCCAACATTGCATTCTGGCTTTGAAGCAGTGCATGATATCTTCAGGACATCCATTCGTCCGAGTCTCGTGCGATTATATGAGTCCGTTGAAGCGCGCATGGTCTATAAGATACAGGATATTAAAAAGGAAGAAGCATATCTCACGCTTGCTTTTGATGGATATGAAAATACAAAAGAAATCACAATGCTCGAAAAGAAAATCTGCCACGATATCTGCACGAAACACGGTGCTAGAGACATGGGTGAAGAAGGTGGACGAATATGGTTCGAAAACCGCTTAAACATGTATTATCCAAATAAACAATATTATCAGGCTCACGTGCTCGCCGATACCATTGATGTCGTGACCACCTTTGATAACCTTGAAAATCTCTTTTACAAGATGAAAGAAGCCATTCAACAAAAGAAAATTAACGTGATGGCTCATTGGTCTCACTTCTATCCTGAAGGCGGCTCAATGTACTTGATCTTCGTCATGATCCAGAAAAATAAGGATCACAAGGCTGAAATTTTATACAAGGAGGCATGGGAGAATGGACTTAAAGCCTGTATCGAAGCTGGTGGTGTCTTGAGTCACCATCACGGCGTTGGCATATTTAAAGGGTCGTTCATGCCACGTCAACTAGGTCCTGCCTTTGACCTATTAAAAACTCTAAAATCCACTCTCGATCCAAATAACATAATGAATCCGGGAAAGCTGGGATTTCCAATTACGATGAAATAAAGGGTTTTTAATGATTTTAGAGAACGGAAAAGTTTAATTCCGTTTTGTGGAATATCTCAACGAATTTATTAAAGAATTGAAAAAAAGAACATGATTGAAAAATGAAGTGTTAATAATGAAAATCTTGTATGTTAATCCATCGACACTCGATTCCGGACTTTAAGGTAGATGATTATCAGGAAGATAAGTTTCGTAATAATTTAAATCGATTTGACGTGGTTGCCATCACGAGTTTAACACCACAAATCTATTCAGCACTTGACATAGCACAAATAGCAAAAGAGCAAGGGTGTACAACCATCCTTGGCGGTTACCACCCTACTCTAGCTCCAGACTTTGTAGCACAGCATCCTGCAGTCGACTTTGCAATTCGAGGTGAAGGAGAACATACATTTCGCGAGTTGATAGATTATATTGACAATAATAAAAATAACGTGGCTCTAAAAGACATAGATGGTATATCTTATGAAAATGGAAACGGAAAAGTCGTTCACAATAATGATAGAGCACTTGAATGCAACTTGGATGCTTTTCCAAAACCAAGGCGAGACCTCATAAAAGGAAAAAATTATTTCTCGACATTAGGGGTTCGAGATTCAATCGAAACGTCACGAGGATGTCCTCACTCATGCAAGTTTTGTTGCATCATAAAAATGTGGAAGGATCCTTCACAACGAATCTCCTATCGAATTAAAAGCACAAAAAGAGTCATAGAAGAAATCCACGATATGGATGAGATAAACAAGGCAAATGACGTGATGTTGAATGATGACAACTTTACAATTGACGTAAAACGCACGAAAGAAATCCTAGAAGCGATCATTCAAGAGGATTTCAAAAATGTCAGAACGTTTTGGTGCCAGTCTCGCGTCGATACCTTGTGGAAGAATCAATGGTTGCCAAAACTCCTTGCAAGAGCAAACTTTCGTACAGTCTTTCTGGGAATCGAGTCCGCTCACCAGCAAAGTCTAAACGCAATGAATAAGAAAAATGTCACGCCCGAAATGACGCGGAATGTCATAAAAATGCTACATGATGAAGGAATAACGATTCACGGCGGCGTGATAATCGGCTATCCCGGTGAAACAAAGAGAATGGTTCGTGAAACGATCCTATTTGCAAAATCTCTTGAAATGATGTTCGTGCAATTCACACCAATTACGGCATATCCGGGCACGGATTTCTTCAATGAAATGAAAGAAAAAGGCATGATAACCAGTGAAGATTATAGAGATTATGACTTATTCAGGTCAATGATGCGCACGGAAGAATTAAGCAGTGAAGAAATCTATGAACTGGTAAAAGAAGCGTATGCCGCTTATTACTTGCAACAAGACTTTGTTGAAATGCTTCTGGACCGATTCGTGCATAATCCACCACCTCAATTCGAGTGGGCTGTCCCTATCGTTCCGCAGTTTTTCAAGACGATAATGATAAGTGGAGGAAAGATGCTGAGCGGACAAGGAGTCAGACTAAAAAATATATCTAAAGAATTTAAAGAAATGCAAAAAGCATATCTTGCATCACAAAATAAAGATAAATCTTGAGAAGTGAAAGAAATGGCGCGCCCTACAATTAGCATAATTGATGAAATGAATGGAATAAGCCGCAAAGTTCGAGACTTTTTAACATTCGGAGTAATTGTTGGAAATCGTGCATTCTTTCCCGATATTCTAGCGAAACAAGGGCGCAAGGACATTATTCAGACACTTCAAGAAATGGGACATGCTCTAGTCATCCTCGATGAAAATGAAGGCACCTTCGGGACCGTGCAGACACACCAAGACGCAAGAAAATGCGCCGATTTATTTAAAAACAATCGCGAAAAAATCGATGGGATCATCGTCACGCTTCCCAATTTTGGCGATGAAAAAGCCATCGCCAACGCCATCAGGTGGGCGAATCTCGACGTTCCGATCTTGATTCAAGCGGAGCCCGATACAATAACCGAAATGAACGTAGGAAAACGTCGTGACTCTTTCTGTGGAAAAATCTCCGTCTGTGCCAACTTGACGCAATACGGCATTCCTTTCACGCTTACAACTTTTCATTCCTGCTCGGTAAAGAGTGTTGTTTTCAAGGAAGATATTCAGGATTTCGTTGCCATTTGTCGAATTGTTAATGGATTAAGAGGGGCACGAATTGGCGCCATCGGTGCACGCCCTGCTGCATTCAATACCGTCAGGTATAGTGAAAAATTGCTCGAAATGGCTGGAATTTCCGTAGAAACTATCGATCTCTCCGAAATAATCGGAAGAGTTGAAACATTGGAAGCACCAGATCAGATAAATCAACGAATGGAATATATTAAATCATACGTGACGGTGAGTGATGACGCTCCCACGGATAAATTAGAGAAAATTGCACGACTTTCACTCATTCTTGAACAATGGATTGAAGAATACGAACTGGATGCCATTGCATTTCAATGCTGGACTGCCATCGAAGAATATCTCGGAATTGCACCATGTGCAACGTTAAGCATGCTGAGTAACAAGCTCATCCCTGCTGCCTGTGAAGTCGATGTTACGGGCGCGCTCTCCATGCTTGCTCTCGAACTAGCATCAGGAAAAGCAGCCGCAATCCTGGATTGGAACAACAATTACGGCGATGATCCTGATAAGGTCGTTGTTTTTCATTGCAGCAATTTACCGGCTGATATACTGCTCAAGCCAAGACTGGATTCTCATTTTTCCGATTCCTTTGCAAATAAAAGCGGCTTTGGAACAATATCAGGACGAATCGCCGAAGGTCCGCTAACATTTACTCGAATTTCAACCGACGATGCGGCTGGAGTCATCAATTTTTACGCCGGGGAAGGTCAATTCACGAACGACGACCTCGAAACTTTTGGAGGATATGGCGTGATTGAAATTCCAAACCTGCAAGACCTGCTCCAAACAATATGTCTCGCCGGGTTCGAACACCACGTGGCAGTTACTCGAGGAAACGTTGTATATGCCATTAAAGAAGCCCTTACCAAATATCTGGATTTCATGATTTATTTCCAAGCATCATTCACCGAAGAATGATTTTTTTTGTTTGATTCCTTTGGATCAATCTGACCAGAAAATTAATATCTATGGGTCGGAGAGATTTCTACTTGATCCATATAATTTTGTGGTGAACGGCATGCCGATGGGGATATTTGAAATTATTGACTTTTGCATAATTGTTATTTTACTTATATTTGGTCTTCTAACAATAATGACGCTAGTACAAAAGTATAGAAAGACAAAAAGCAGGTCCACGTTATATTTTCTTAGTGCTTGCTTGTCTTTCATGGTAGCAGGGGCATTTTTAGCATTGGAGGAAGTTGGTCTGGCTTTATACGTTACAACACCTGATAAGAATATTGAATTATTCATTCGAATAAACGTCATTTTTGGAATGATAGCGGCCGGAATGGCAATAATCTTCATCAACATTTTCGCCTTTGAAAACACGTTTTCCGAGAAAAAGTTGATATTATCAATCGGGGTCGCAATCGTTGACGGCTTGTATACTATATTAATGATTTATGCGAATGTAATTGATTTTCTCGACATTCTTGATCTTGCACCAATTATTGCGTCACATATCGTATATGTTCCACTATTTCTCATCTATTTAATTCCTATTGCTATCGTGTGTGGCATCACGGCTCCTACGGCTCTTTATTACTTCAGTGCAAAGACCTGGTCCACAAAAACACCAACGGCAAAGAGAAGCCTGTGGATGGCATTGGCAATGACAATTTTTGCATTCGGTTACTTGATCGAGATTGGGCCACTAATGGGACCGTTTATTGAGTATTTCTTATTGACAGGAAGAATCATGGTAACTGTTGCGGTTTTCATCTTCTACGTGTGTTTCAAGATGCCTCAGTGGTTCAAGGACAGCATCGGCTGGACTGAAGACTAACGTAAGACCTGCACAAACCACTCATTAATCTTTTTTTCATCATTTCGTTATAATGAATTTCATCAAATTGGTCTGGACGGCGGCACGAATTTTCTTTAAATTTGAAAATTTTATTCCAACGAGTCTAAATTTTGAACGCGTGTAGGTCGTGAAGTCATCAAATCTTATTTTTAGCGTTATGGTCTTGTATAAAATCCTGCGTTTTTCTAGAATTTCATGAATCTTTTCATTAATCTCATTGAGCTTTGAAAATATCGTTGGAAAATCGCTCATATCATCATGAAAAGTTCTTTCCTTGCTAATTGATTTTCGTTCTCCATTAAATTCTCTCACGGGACGGTTATCAAGTCCATTGGCTATCTCCCAGACATGCTTGCCGTGCTTGCCG
>JALGVI010000144.1 GCA_029838215.1 Candidatus Helarchaeota archaeon
TCATGAGAAACGTGTTGGAACTCGCCGTACTTGAAACCGCGTGACATCTCCGTATTTCTCCCCTTTATCAATGTCCAACTTTTTATAGGGTTTCGCGCACTAGTTAATTACTGTAATTTCAATCTTAAATTTATTGAAATCCTCATTGACCTATAAGTTTAATAACCGAAAAAAGAATTTTATGGTTCAAGATTGATTTAAAAAGTCTTTAATCGCGTTAAAATTGCCAATTGCATCGATTATTCGTTTTTGACTAAAACCTTCTTTTGGACTCCCATAAAAAATTGCTTTTCCAGAATTCAATACGAGTATCTTGTCGGCATAGCTTTCAATGAAATGGTAATCATGACTCGTGAAAATTATCGTCAGATCTTGTTCTTTTCTTAATTTTTCAAGAATTCTTAACAAGCTTAGCACGCCATGATTGTCCAGATTTACGAAAGGTTCATCCAATAAGAGGATTTCAGGTTTCATTGCCAAGATTGCAGCTAATGCGACCCGCTTTTTTTGACCAAAACTCAAGTTCACGGGAACATTATTGATATAATCCAGCATTTCAACGGCTTTTAGAGATGAATAAACAATATCTTTGACTTCATCCTCAGAATATCCGAGATTTCTCGGACCGAACGCGACTTCTTCTCGAACCGTTGGTGAAAAGATTTGATCTTCAGGATTTTGAAATAAATAACCGATTTTTTTTCGAATTTCCCACTCGGTCTTCTTTTTCAATTCGACTCCATTGATGAATATCTCCCCAGAATCTCTTTTATTCAGGTTCACCAATAATCTCAAGATCGTGGTTTTTCCGGATCCGTTTGGACCCGATAGTGCAAATTTTTCGCCTTTTTTTATCTTAAAGGAAATATTTTCAAGCTTGAAGGCGTGGTTTTTTCTTTGCGAATACTTGAAATTCAGGTCTTTCACGGTAATAATCCAATCATCGTCCATATATCAATTCTCCATAGGAATTCGAATAGAAAAAACATCATGATAACGTAGAATATTGTAAAACTGAGCCAAGCGATGTCAGTGAACTTGATTCTTGCATGCTTTAGCTTGATGGAGCCCCCAAACCCTCGAAGTCTCATGGATTCAAAGGTTTTTTCAGATTGCTCAAATGCCTTTACCAGCGTGGTGCCAAGTATGTTTCCTGCACATTTCATTTTATCCATCTTACCTGAAAGTTTCTTTCCTCGTAGTTTTTGAGATTCCATGAGCCTTTGGTTTTGTAACATGAACACGGGAATGAAATTAAACATTATCAATAGCGACCCAGAAATCATGGAAGGAAAGATTCGTAATCGAGTAAATTCCGTGAAACTAAGGCTGGAAAGAAATACCATGAAAATGAAAAAAATGGCAAGCATTCGACTTGAAAAAATAAGTCCTCTAACAAGTCCATCCCTGTAAAGAGTAATGTTCCAGAAAAAAAATCTAAACGTAAAAAAGACATTTTGACCCGTAGTGAAGGGGATGAAAATCGAAAGCATTATCACCATTGGCAAGATTGCCAGAATACGTTTGGCAATTTTAAGGTAGGGCGTTTTTACAATTAGACCCAAAATGAAAATAAAAAATATATTTACTAGAAGCGTGAAGGTATATTGAAAGAAAATCGTTGACACGCCGATGATCAGGGCAATGATAATTCGCATGTCGGGATTCAGTTTTGACAGGCGATTCTTTTGAAGTTCCGTTCTAAATGGGATGAAACTCATGATTTTTCAGTTCACGTTCTATTTCAAGTTCATTAAAATTCAAATGTTTTATCATGGAAGTATTACGAGCTTAATTTTGGGTAATATTTATATAAAGATTTTAGTTTTTTATGAGTAGTACTGACTGAACAAATAGTAATACTCACACGCAAAAAATGGTTGATTGGAAATGCACACACCAGATGGAATTTTAGAACCCTGGATTTGGATAACATTTTTGATAGTTTCAATTGCAATGATTGCATTGTCCATCTATAAGTTGGGAAAATCAGACTATGACATGGATAAGATGATTCCATTTATAGGAATCATGGCGGCGTTCATTTTTGCAGCACAGTTTGTAAATTTTCCGGTGGCTTTGACGGTGTCGGGTCATTTAGTAGGCGGTGCCTTAGTGGCAGTTTTATTAAGTCCTTGGGCGGGTCTCATTGTGATGACTCTGGTTTTATTGGTGCAAATGCTATTCGGAGATGGTGGTGTTACCACGATCGGAGTAAACATCTTTAACATGGGAATCATCGGTTGTTTCTTGGGCTTTATAATCGTCACGGGTCTCGTGAAGGCTTTAAAAGGAAAAATAAGTGATAAACTGAATCTTATAATTAGCGCGGGTACCGCAAGTTATATCGTGGTCGTATTGGCTGCCGCCTGGCTTGGAATTGAAATATCTCTTTCATTCAATGTCATTGGAATGAATCCTGCTTTGGGATCATCAATTATTGCAGTCATGGTCTTTTGGCATGCCATTATCGGTATTGGAGAGGTTGTCATAACTTGTATCGTGCTTGGTTTTATCTTAAAAGTAAAACCCGAGTTGATTCAAACCGCAGAATTTTTAGGATTGGATTTTGAGAAATTAGAAGCGGATTTTGAGGAAGGATAGAGATGGTTGAGCTCAAACAAAAATACATTTGGATCAGTTTGGCAGCAATAGTTGGTTCTCTCTTGATTCTAGTTCCTCTTTTGGCGTGGGTCGGAGGAGACGGGATGGAAGCAACCTTTGAACATTTTGGGATCGCGATCCCAGATAGTTTCTATCCAGGAATCGATTTAGGATTGCCATTTCAAGATTATATATGGGCAGTAGTCGTTCCTGTTTCAATGTTCTTCGGTGCAATTGGAATATTCTACTTGATGAAGTTCATAAAAGAAAAACGCGGTTCAACCGCGTGATTTTTTTTCCACCAAAAGAATCAAGAATTAAAGAATTTAATAATAAATTACTTTTCTTTTAAAAACGATTTTTAAGAGTTTTTATCAAAAGGAAATGATTTTTTTCAGATCGCATGAATTAAAAAAAGAAAAAAGGAAATTTTGATTTAGCCCATTAAGCTAAAACCGAATTCATCGCCCATGATTTCAAAGATAGAACGAAGGGCCATTGCTTTGGCAAGATTGCCTTCTGCCTTGATGTCTCCCGACATGTAGGCTTGCATTGGATCGCCTTCACCAGACATCATGTTTGCCATGACATCCTTCGACATTTTCATGACGAGATCAGCATCATCAACCTGTTTTAATGCATATTCAAATTTTCCATCCTTGATAATGAAGGTCATGGCGAAGTCAGCATCTTCAACGACCATTGAAACGGCTACGTCTTCAGTATCTTCTAATTCTTCCTGAAGATCTTCATTTGTTTCAGCAAAATCTTTCATTGCATCAAACATTACTGGCATGAATTGTTTCATCAGGTTAAGTGCCTCGTCAACATCGAACTCAGCCATTTTGTCACGAATGACCTCGGTCATTTCAGGGACTTCTTTTGCGACATTCAAAAAACCAACACCTTTGGCTTTTTCAATCATGTCTGGAATGGCTTTAATGAGCTCATCTTTGGGCATATCTTTAATTTTACCTACCAGAGCCTTAATTTCGTCCATAATAAATCGCCCATTTCATTACTAATAAAATTACTAATAATTAGTTGAATGAAGGTGTAACATAGGTTCTTTTTATATTTTTCCGTAAGAATTGCTCTAAACATCTAAAGTAAGACAATTCTGAACTAGTTACATTAGTAAAACATCTAAGGATAGATAGTAATTAACTAGTGCGCGAAACCCTATAAAAAGTTGGACATTGATAAAGGGGAGAAATACGGAGATGACACGCGGGTTCAAGTACGGCGAGTTCTAACACGTTTCTCATGAGA
>JALGVI010000016.1 GCA_029838215.1 Candidatus Helarchaeota archaeon
GGAATCCAAGATCATTATTATTTTTTGAAATGCATGCGTGATTTCCCGAATGGAACTGAAAAATTGGTGTTGCGTCAAGCCATCTAGAAATATTCGATCAACTATGGTGAAGAGTTTCCGATCTTTAGGGTGAAAAGCCACGTCCAGAGGTCGCGTGATTATATAATTCATGACTTCAGTCCGAAACGTCAAGAATTTTGCAGGCGATTTATTCAGCACGGAGAGATGTTGTGGACTTATCGTTACTTGGCAAGATACTATGATAAATGAGCGATCGTTTGGTTTTATTACCTGTAATTGCAATTTGGTTGGTAATTTGATGAGAACTATGAATTCATTTGCGGGATTTGTCAATTTCTTGTCAAATATTCCTTCTTCTTGAGTCCATCTCTTTATCGAATCATACAAATCTTTTACGTCCTTTGGCATGAACCGCCACTCTCTCGTCATTAATAAACCATCAGATAAAAAAACTAATGGTACGGAATGATCACGCGATTTAAAACGTGAATTTGAATTGATTACTTGAGATAATAAGAGATTTTTTCAATCTTTTTCGAGCATTCTTCAATTATTAACTCGGCCATTCCCAATGGTGTTCCCTTCCTAAATAGAATCGCCAACACGAGTTTCCAAAAACCTACAAGGACGATGGTTTTGGATTCCATTTCATAAATCATTTTTTTTATGGAATGCGCACGAGCTTCGTGGTGAACTTCTATGTGTTTTACAACTGAAAGTAAAACTTCAGCATTCAAGTAACTTATGATTGGAGACCCTGTTTCCGTTAAGAGAGCACTTCCCTTAACTTCGTTCATTTCGTTTAATGAATGCAGGAGCTTCTGAAATTCTTCTCGAGATTCAATTTCTCCAAAAATTTCTTTTTTCTCAAAAATTTCGTCAATGGCAGGTCCGATTTCGTGGAATAGCTTGATATTACCGTCCCACGTTTCATACCAATTTTCACCAAAGTTCTTCAAGAAAACATCACGCAATTTAATGAGATTTTCACGCACGGATGAGATTGCTGCCGAGCTATCAACCAATGCAACAAGAATCAAATTCTTGGCGCGGTGAATCACAAACCTTTTCTTAGTCATGTCAAGAATATCTAAATGTTCATTTACAACTTCTTTTGTAAATTGAATCAGGGCGGAAAAGAAACCGGTTATCAAATCAGTATCAAATTTTCTATGGTCAAATGGCTTATGAAAAACACAAAGTCCCGATGAATCGAGAATCCAGATATCGTAATAAACCAAGATTGAACGACCTGCTAAAAGATGGATATGCTTTTTTTGATAAATATATCTAAAATTTGATTTTTAATTCTTTGGTCTGTCTGTCTTGTGGCATATTAAGAATTTGAAAATGCAAAAATTAAAAAAAAACTCAATTTCGCGGAAAAGCAAAGCAAGTTTGTTACCTGAATCAAGAAGAAGAAGAATTTAGTCATTTATATCTTGGAGCTTTCATTAAGTGAATATATTAGGAAATTTCAGGAGCGTGTTAAGAAATAAGAAAAAGATGGAAATTATATGTTAGGATAAGTGAATTATAAATTCACAACAGGGTTTGCCTTCAGCTTTCAAGGTGATTTTCTCGAGCTCGGCTTTTCCAAAAGCAGTTTTCGCAGCGGTTTCTATCAATCCTTCAGTATAGGTACAATAAAATTGATGTGAGATATCCATATCAGCAGATTCGAATGGGCACACATTGAGCTTCACGCGAACATCATTACCTTCGGCGGTCAATTCGGCACCTCCTTCACCCAAGACGGGTTCAAGAACATCATTAACAAGAGCCTCAGAAAAATTACTTGGAGTCCAATTGTCGATTTTAAACTTCTTTTTCATGCGCTCAACAACATTAGTTCCTATTCGTTCACCTATCAATCGATACACAGTTCTAATGGTTTCAGGACCCATTATATTATTCATTTCCTGTATGCTCATCTTGAAAATGCTTGAGATGAACTTCAGTTTTTTAATATCCTCTGACATTTTCAAACCTCATCGATTTCAACCTGATTCAAAGATTTCTTTTATCTTTAAAACGGCATCCTCCATTTCTAATGTTACTAGTCCAACATTTGGGTTTGAACTCGTTATTACAACCAAAATGACCTTTCCCGCCTCCTGTAGAAACATGTCGCCTTTGGAAATCGTAAGATGTAGCCCCTGAAATATGCCCTGATCAAATAAAGATTCACCAGTACGCTTTGACGTTCCAAGTAGTGCTGCAGACATGGCAGCAATCATTCGCTCGCTGGCTTCGTTTGGTAAAGCCGAAACAACCAATAAACCATTTGTACGAATTATGGCAGATCCCTTGATATCGGAAACTTTACTTTCCAAATCATTCAAGATAATCTTCGCATTTTCTATTTTCGATATGAAAATCACGCCCTTTTAAATGGGTTTTTTTTGTCTAAAGGGAATTTATTTTCGATTTCATTTTTATCGTTATAAAATAGGATTTTAAGTTTTTGTTTTAGGGATACAATCATTGCGAATTTCTCAAAAAATTAAAAGTAAAAATAATAAAGGAATTGCAAGGAGTGACGTGCAAATCGGAGTTATTAGGTTATCATCATAGTAAGGTTTAGAATGTCTTGCGAGACTTTCAAAAAAGGCAGCAATTCCAGCTAAAAATATTGAATAAACAACATATAGTGGAAAAGGAAGGCTTGGTGCAAGTATTAACACCATTGTCAAGGGAGACAGTCCGATCAATGCAATGATTAAACCCGCACCGAAAAAGCAAAGACTGCCTTCAAGAGATTTTTCCCTGTTTTGGATTAATTTATGCTTTCCGTATTTTTTCCCGCCGTAATAAGCACAAGTATCGCCAATGCCCCATGTCAAGATTATCACCAAATACAACATTGAAATTAAACCGGGTGAATTAAAAACGTCCAAAAAAAGAACGGCGATCAAGAGCACGACTGCTGATGAAAATAACGCCATGAAAGAAGGCATGTACATTTCACCCGGATTGACTTGTCTTCCAAGAGCATTAAAAGTATCCGTGAAATACGTTTTCTTCCCGATTTTCACGTAGATGAGTTCGTGTGCCAAAAAAGCACCCGCCAATCCAAAAACTACAAAAATTCCCAACCAATGACCGCAGATCGCCACGAGAAAAACGACTACGACTCCAGATATAATATTGAATAACTTCCGAGAGAAAGTCCGCACTTCTTTATCCTTTCCTTCGACAGACTTCTTTCGTTTTTCACCGATAATGATGAGTATTGCAAGGAGAATATCGAGAAATAAAATCGAAAATAACACGAAGAAAGGGTTCACGCGAGATAGTCCAAGAAACAAGCTGCAAAGAATCGTAACGTTGGGAATGGATAATAAAATGGCAGACCAAAGAAAAGACTTCTCTTCTTCCATGATGAGAACCTTCAGCAAAATTGATTTTAACCGATCACGTGTGAATTGATGCCTTCGTGAAGAAGGATTTAATAAATCTACGTAAAAATCATGATAAGTATGGATCTTCAAAGATTTAAGAGCGATCATCACGACCATGAATCGCTAAGAATGATTAGTAATTGATTTTAAGTTCAAGAAAAATAAAAATGAAAATAAAAAGAGACGATATTAGAAGACAGATGTAACAATCAAGAACAATGGCAGGAATACGGGAAAGAATGTAAGTGCCATATTGTTGATCGTAGTGACAAAGCTGCTCAAGGCGGCTCCCGCAGTGTCTTTCATCGGATCGCCGACAGTATCGCCGATTATCGTGCTTTTGTGGAGTTCGGTTCCTTTTAGACCCTGTGAAGACACGTATTTCTTCGCGTTGTCAAAAGCAGCCCCACCCACGTTTAAAAAGATGCCCATTCCGCCGGCAGTAAATGTCGCAACAATCAAAAACGCAGCCACCGTATAAGGTCCGAGAATAACCCCAACAAGGATGGGCATGGCAACAACGAGAACGCCGGGAGCAATCATTGCCTTTAGGGAGGAAATACTACTAATATCCACGCATCGAGCATAATCGGGTAATTCAGTTCCATCCATTATTCCCGGTTTTTCTCTGAATTGTCTGCGGACTTCATCAATGACTACGGAAGCAGTTTCGCCTGCTGATCGCAAAAGCATGCTGACGAAAAGAAACACTATTATGACCCCGAGAATGCCGCCGATAGCAATGGTCGGAATTCCAAGATTTATCCCTGTTGCCGCATAAATTGGAAACCTGGATTCTTCATCCTTTAATAATTCGAGATAGGCATTAATCACGACAAAGCCGATCGTCATTCCCGATATGATAGAGAATCCCTTTGTCAAGGATTTAGTTGAATTTCCAGTTGCATCGAGCAGATCCACGCGTTCTTCCACTTCGTCCGAAACGCCTGACATTTCTGCTACCGAGCCAGCATTGTCAGAAATGGGACCGAATCCATCCATACTTAGGATGATTCCCGTTCCTGAAGTCATTCCCATGCTCATCAACACGATCCCAAATATTCCGCCGAAAGCCCAAGAAATCGGTGCAATCGATGTTGCTGCAAATGCCATTCCGCAAGCATAAGAGCCTCCAATCAAAACGGTTATTATTAATAATGGAACAAACGGAGCTTCCATTCCTTTGGAGAGCCCTGCAATTATATTTGTAGCAGTTCCAGTCTTTGCCTGCTCGACAATATCATACGTTACTTTTCCATCCCGAGCGGTATAATAGTTCACGCAATAACCAATGATGATATTTGCAAGAATCCCAAAAATGCCCGCAAAGATCAGGAAAATATTTTGAAAGAGAATTGAAACAATGATAACGAAAAATGCTCCAATCGCAAAGCTACTAATGTTTAATCCTCTATTGAGAACTTTCCACGTATCTTTTGTTTCCTTTGCATTCACGATGTAATAATAGCCGCCAATTGTGGCGAACGTTGCGAATGCTCGAATTAGAAATGGAAAGAAAATGATATAAATGGGAAAATGATTAGGAGCAAGCAGGACCAAGCTTGAAGCCATTATCATTGATGATACCAATTCGCTCGTTAATGTCTCGTACAGATCTGCACTTCGTCCTGCACAATCACCCACGTTATCACCCACGGCATCAGCAATGACAGCAGGATTCCTAGGATCATCTTCAGGGATGTCTTTTTCAAGTTTACCGACAATATCAGCTCCAATATCAGCACCTTTTGTGAAAATGCCACCTCCTAACTGAATGATAACACTGGCAAACGAAGATCCAAAACCGCATCCGGCAATGACTTTAAACAATTCACCATAGAAAACGTTAGGAACGCGGAGATCAATTGTAGTAAAGGGAATGATGGGCATGAATTGTTGCATGAAAACAAAAAGATTAGAGAATGCCACGTAGGTTATGAAGATTTGGATGACATTTACACCAAACACGATGAGCCCCATTATCGTGCCTCCCTTAAACGCAGTACGGAAGGCAGATTTGAGATCGGTATGGGCAGCTTGAGTGACACGGGCATTAGTCCTTGTTGCCACGTCCATTCCAATGAATGCCGCAGCCATGCTAGTTATTGTACCAATTGAATAAGTAATTGCAACGAAAGGACTGAGTCCTACAAAACTTCCAAAAAACAATATCACTAGAGCAATGATTAATGCAATGATACCAATGGTCTTGAATTGCCGTTTCATATATGCCTTGGCACCGGTTCGGATGTAAGAATAAATTTGAGTCATTCTCTCGGTGCCTGTAGATATTTTTCGAGTTTGATTCCAAATATGAAGGGCAAAAATGATAGCAACAATACCACCAATAGAACCAATGGTCAGAAATACCATAGAAACGATAATTTCAAACACAAGTTTTCACCAATTCTATCTTTCCGATTTTCAACAGGCTTTTCTTTCTATTAAAAGAAGTTTAACTCAGAGATCCGTGATTCATCTCTCGATAACTATCAAACTTCCTAGATATTCCTGAATGAAGATTTCAAATTAAGCAAAATTTTACTTTCAAATTTAAAAAGGTTTTGATTAGAATAGCGCAAAATTTAAAAAGGTTTTGCAAAATACTCGAGAATTCAGAAGCATTTTTAGGAATCAAGCCAGATTTCTCATTCAATTAAAGGCAAGAATTAGAATCGAAAAATAAATCGGTTAGATCAATTCATGTAAAAAGAAAATGAAAGGAGGTTTTCAAATAATTCCTTTTCGTGTTAATTCCTTGATTTTTTCGTCAGAATAGTCCAAAAAACGACCATATATTTCAATATTATGTTCTCCCAATTTAGGCGCCTTTCGTTCCACCTTTCCCCCAGCTTCTGAAAAACGAAGGATGACATTGGGAATGGTTGCCTTTTCAACGCCATCATCAGAAAAATCGAAGTGCGTTAATAACGTTCCACGAGCACTTAATTGAGGATGATCCCGCACTTCGTCAACGCTTAGCACGGGAGAACAAGGGATGCGTTCTCCAGTTAATATCCCGATAATTTCATCTCGGGTTAGCGAGCTCGTCCATTCCGTTAGTATCTCATCCAACTCTTCTATATGGTTCATCCGCTTGTGAGCATTCTTGAACCGTCTATCCCGAACTAATTCTTGACGTCGAATTATGACCATCATTTTCTTAAACTGCTTCTCAGTGACACATACGATCGCGACACGTTTTCCATCTTTCGTGGGATATTGATTATATGTCGGGAGCCACGTCAAACCACCTTTCTTGCGATTTTTTGCGAAATCCATGAACTCGCGTGCGTGGGCCCTAATATTCAGGTTGTACATCATGTCCTGCATCGATAAATCAATAAATACGCCCTTACCGGTTTTTTCGCGATAATAGAGAGCTTGCGAAACTCCGAGTGCAATGAAATGACCAGCTGTAAGGTCGGCATACGGAATATGCGGAGCACCCTTTATTTCATTTGCATCTAACATTCCAGAGGATGCTTGTGCTATTACATCGAATGCTGGTTGTGAGCAATACTCCTCCAATCCAGTCTGTCCAAATCCAGATATGGCACCATATATCAGCTGGGGATTTAACGGTTTCAAGACGGTCTCATAATCAAGCCCCCATTTCTTCATCACTCCAGGTGTAAAATTTTCAAGTACGATATCAACGTGTTTCACCAGTTCTTTGAAAATTTCCTGACCTTCTTTATATCGCAAGTTCAACGTGATGGATTTCTTATTTCGATTGATTATGGAAAACAATGGGCTGATTTGCTTGTTAAATAACACGAATAATCGTAACGGTTCCCCAACTCCAGGGGGTTCTATTTTTATGACTTCAGCGCCTTGATCACTTAATTGAGTTGATCCCCAGGGACCCGAAAAAAACTGCGACAAGTCGAGAACGATCAAGCCTTCAAGTATTCTGTCCATTGTTGATCACGGATAATCTTTTTTCGATAAAACAATTGAGAAATTCATCTTTTTCATTTGGTAGAGAATTTATAATTGAAAAAGTTCTAATGTTTTTATTCAAAAACTTTATCAACCGGAATTGGAGACCTGATACTTTGGAATTTGAAAGAATACACGTAGAACACGTTGCCTTATTCGATAAGTTAATACAACTTTTTGCAGGGGGAAGACAGATCAAGAGATTTAATCCCGATGGGACTCGAGAATCATTTATTTGGCCGTATTCATTTCCATTTATTGTTCGCCTCACAAAATGGCTAGATCGACACCAAATTCATCGGTATACAATGAAAAGGAAGGGTCCTTTATTTTGGCTAGCGCGTGCTATGGGATTTCTTTTCGGCGGTTTGGCAATTTATTTTTCGGGTTGGACCGATCCCGTCATTCATAATATTAAATTTATTTATAAAAATCGGTTAAAACGCTACGATGAAAAAACGCGGAAACAAATTTTTAAAAACATCATATATCGAAACTGTCGTTACATGGCTCGATTATTAATTGAAGATCTTTTGGTCTTTCCATCTTACGTTCACTATAAAAACTTGAAAGATAGAGATGGAATGAATCTCGAAAAATATAGACGTAAGTACGAACAATATTACGAACTCAAGGGCAAGGAAAATTTGGATGCTGCCTTTGAAAAGTATGGAGGTGCAATACTTCTATACCTGCACACGAATTCGTTCATTCTCGGATCTTGCTATTTTGGTTTTCACGGTTATAATTGCATCATTCCAATTGATAGTCATGGAGTGAAGGCAATATCACGTTACATGAAGGGAAGCGGTCAGCATGTCATAGACGCTCATGACCCAAAAATCAAGAAGAAAATTGATAGATACTTGAAAAATAAAAAGAATCCCGTCTTCATATCAACAGCAGATATGGGGTATCCGAACCAAACACTTCTTCCATTCTTTTCAGAACTATGTCGGACGCCTGTAGGACCAGCAGTCTTGGCGCAAAGATATAATCTTCCAGTCCTGCCAATGTGGGAAGAAACACATCCAAAAAAATTCTACCACACGCTAAACATTGGAAAGGAAATCGATTTCATCAGGGATGAAAGTGTACCAAAAAGAGACAGGATATGCAAGAATTCAATTAAATGTAATAAAGAGATAGAAAAGATCATACTCAAAGACCCGGCAAAATGGTGCCTTCTTTCACAGGTTCATAATATACGGCGTTTTAATCCCGTGTTTGAAATTCAAGGATTAGGCGTCAATAAAATGCTCTTAAAACAGCTCGAATCATTTAAAATAACCATAAAAGAAAGTTACGAAGAAAATCGACAAGATGACAGGATAATAAAAGCCCTCGAGCGGTCTATTGAAAGTTTAAAGGCCTTAGAAAAATCCTGACTCTCTAAAAACAAGAAATTCAAGCAGATTTAACGGATTTTAAAAAATAGGTCATTAATAAATGAAAAGATTTCACGAGAAAGACGAACACTTAGAAGTTAGTCACAATAGAAAAGCAACTTGGATTACTCAAAACACGATCACTTACCTTTCTGCTTGCGTCTTTTACGCGCTATCTTCCTGTTTCTTTTCTTCTTCCATTTTTGTCTGATGATTCACGTCCTCCTTGCAATCAGTACAATATTCTAAGTGAGTTAATCAGTATTTTAAATTTTCGATATTCGAATAGCTTTTAAGCTCTCCGTTTTTTTTTAAGATTAATTATAGATATTTGGAGATAAATCAATTTATTTTTTTCTTTTAAATCATTTAATACGATTTCATTTTAGATTATCCTTTTGAAAATTATGGCTATTTTGTTTTAAATATTGTTTTTGAAGTTCGGTTTCCTTGAAGTATCGCGCCCAATCGCTATATTCACCATGATATACAAAAACGTATAGGGCATTAAAAATGTAGAAAACGGCGAAGATAAGCCAAACAGTCCAAAAATTTGGATTAATTAACGTTGTAATCGCGCAAATGATAATCATGTAAATGACACCTGTCAAACCACCGGTCAGATAGCACATTCTTCGACCCTTGAAACCAATTTGCAAGAATTGGGCATAATTTTCAACCCAGCACGGCTCAAGCTTGTGAATCCAGAAAAAAGGTTCCACGTTATAGATTTTCTTCAACACGTAATAATGAACAAACACGCGAATGCCTGCCATTGTCGTTATGGCGCTGGCGGTCCAAAGACCCAATCCAAGAAGGTATGTTAAAAGAAAAGCGAAGAAATTTTGTCCTAAAAGCCAAAAAAACACTTCTTCGAAGAAGTAAACATCGAGAAGGCGAATTAATTCATTGAAAGTGTAGAAAAATTGCAAGAAAAATACATTTTCTACGAAATTAAATAACCAGAAAAAGTTTAGAAGCATTCCAGCAATCAATGCCAGTATTCCAAACAGGAATCCCACGTTTTTCGAATAAATGTTAAAGGTAATTAGTGAGGTGCGTCGGATTCGTCCCAGTGGTTCGGCGAGTTCTTTTGGCACGCGGTCATATTTCAGTTTTACATCACGCATTATCGTCCGAACACGTCTTCGCTCTTGATCGCTTAAATAGCCTTTATTTTCTAACTGAAGTATTTCCTTTAACAGTTCTTCATCCATGAAATTCATTCCATAACCATATCTGTCTACCGATACTTTCACGGCTTTTTATTGGTCAAAATATTCACGCAAGCAACAGCTAGTGGACCACCAAGATTATGTTGTAGTCCTATTTCCGCCCCATCGACTTGCCTCTTGCCAGCTTCATTCCGTAATTGGAACCAATTCTCGCAAATTTGTCCAATACCTGTGGCACCAATGGGATGACCTTTGGCTTTTAATCCTCCAGAGGTATTCACGGGAATTCGACCACCGAGTTCCACTTCACCTTCGTCAATAAGCTTGCCTCCATCTCCAGGATTGCAAAAACCTAAATCTTCATAGTCAAGCAATTCAGTAAAAGTGAAACAATCATGAACTTCGGCAAAGTCGATGTCTTTTGCTTCAATCCGTGCCATCTTATAGGCGGCTCTTGCCGCGTTTACCGTTGCATGCGCCGATGTTAGACTCCGGCGATTTGGAAGCCAATAGGTATCCGTAGAAAGGGCAGTTCCGAGCAAGTAAAGCGGGGCATCGGTGTACTTCAATGCATTTTCAGCGCGAGTTAAAATCACGACGGCGGCACCATCAGTTTGCGGGCAGCAATCAAAGAGACGAAAAGGATAGCTAACCATTGGAGCAGTGCTCGCCTGTTCTTCAGTAATTTCGAAACTGAAGTGAGAGAAAGGACAAAAAGTACCATTGTGATGATTCTTTACTGCAATCTTTGATAGTTGAGATCGTCTTTCTTCTTCATTTCTTGCGTATTTGTGCATGTGAGCATTTGCATACATGGCAAAATAACTGGCGGCAATCAGCCCTCGATTATATACCTGTTCTCGAGCAGCTACGAAACGAAGAAACCCTTCAGGGTGCTTTTCACGCATTTTCTCAGCACCAACAACCATTACAGTTTCATAGACACCGGCAGCAATGGACATTGCGGCATTTCGGAAGGCGTCAGATCCGGTTGCACAGGCATTTTCATTTCGGCTTACGGGAATGTCCTTCAGTTGTGGTAATGCAGAGATCAAGGCAGCACCAGAAGGAACGTCCCGCTGACAGGATGCCGCACCATCACAAGTCCCTAACCAAGCTGCTTCTATCTCTTTTTCTAAATCGATACCTTTATCCACATTTTCCACGCAATGATTAGTAGCTTCCACGATCAGGTCGAAAAAACTCTTATCAAACAATTCACCAAATTTTACGAGACCTGCACCCACCACGGCAACCTTGCCTCTCATTCAGTCTCCTCCTGCAAGATCTTGAATTTGGGACCGTAATATAGCATTCCATCCTTATCAGACATCCTACGTATTACGACCTCAACGGGCATTCCTATCTTGAGATCTTTTTCAGATTTAATCTCGGTAAATTGAGACATTAGCCGACCGCCTCCATCTAATTCAACGACACCAATTGCTAAAGGCTTGTCAAATTCTTTCGGCAAATAATGATTGACAATGAAGCTCAAAACTTTCCCAGTTGAACTCATTTGAATTTCCTCCAATTCTTGGCTTCCGCATTCAACACAAACCCGTCTTAAAGGATAATTCACGTGCTCACATTTTAGACATTTCAAACCTTTTAATTGAAATATGGATTTCTTTTCACGCCAAATATAAGGTAAATCGGTCATTGTAATTCATCCTTTCAATCAAATTAAACCCAAATATTGAAGATACGTTGGATATGAAATCAACGCCTTATTTTTTATGAAATGATCAACCGCAGGTTTTGCCCGACCGTTCTGAATGGCTGAAGTTGTTTTCAAGCTAAACGCATGAGTGCCACCAGATCCCCAACTTGCACAAAGAATGGTTTGATCGGGTTCAGCATTATCAAGGACTTTCGCCAATCCCATCAGCACGGAAGAAACCCCTATATCACCAAAATATTGCACGATATTTCCGACTTCTAATTTCTTAAGATCCAACTTGACGGATTTAGCTATTTGAATGGGAATTCTACCATCGTTTTGCTGGAAAATGACGTGATCATAGTCGTTAACTTCTCGGTTGACTTGGTTTGTTAATTGCTTGATCGCATTTTTCATCGTCTTGATGATTCCAAACTGACGCACGAAACGGTCATCACCAGCATGATATTCGCCATCAACAGGTCGCCATCGTTCCGAGATCTCAGATGAAAATGAAGTGAATCCTTCAAATACGGCGATGGGTTCCAGATTACCAATTATCCAACTCGTGCCTCCCGCACCAAATGACCCTTCTAGATTTGATCCGGGTCTCGACAACAGGGAATCAGCCGTGACCACCATGCTAAGGTCGTTTGGATTCAACTGACAATGATTCGTCGCTTCTTCAAGGGCAAAGCTTCCTGCCCGAGCAGAACCCCCTAAATCGACATTTTTTGATTGTTCGTCAAGACCCAACATGGAAAGGAGTAATGTCGATATCTGTTTTTCAATGAAAGGTGAAGAAACAGAAGCAAAATATAACGATTTGATTCTTGCAATCTCCAGCCCAGAACTCAGCGAATTCTTTGCCGCAGAAAGAGCTAACGTGATGGTATCTTCATCCCTATATGGCACGGACTTTTCTTTCACTCCAGCAGAACTCTTATTCCAAACTTTTTTGAGTTCGCCAGATGAAATGCGATACCTTGGCACGTAACATCCGTAGCTGATAATGCCAACCATTATTGAAATTCTCCAATAAAAATGATTCTTTTTATCAATGATTTTCAGCGATGGAATAAGAAGTTTTAGATATAAATCATGATATATCGAATTTCATCAAATTAAACGAAATCATGTAATTTTTCCTCCAAAAAATCCTGTTTTTTAATTCATTTGGAGAACGTCATCAACAAGTTTGGCATTTAAAAAACTTTGATATCGCCTGACGATGCATTTTAAGGAGGAAATGGAATATTTAATCGGCAAAAAGCCAAAATCCTTATCAATCTTGTAAAGATCGAGGCTCCCAACTCTTCGCAACCAATGATCAATGATTAAAATCGTCTTTCTCAAGTTAAGAGTTCGAATGAAATAATAATCAATCAAGCCAAGTCCGAGCCCGAAAACGGCACCGAAGATAATAAAAAAGAGGTATGAGTCCGTGCAAAAATATAGGAAAAGTATTAAAGCACTAATGGCACAACAGATAAGTCCCGAATAAAGCAATACCCTTGGTGCTTTAACGTTATCATACAAGTATTGCTTGTCGATGATCTTCACATCACTTCGAATTAACTTCCCTTTATCTAAATATAAATAAGGATTTAGGTATCCTGCACGAATTCCACGCGATAAAGTTCGCTGTAATCGCAAGATTCCGTATGGGCATCGAACTTCGTAAAGATTCATTTCTCTTATTTCTTCATCTATTGGAATGAACTGGTTAATGATGATGAAATCAACTTCATGACGGAGATGCCACAGGATAAAACCAATAATACCGCACGTCAAAGACAAAATAATAATGGGTACCGCAAAAACCACGGAACCAACATGAGAATAGATGCAAAGACTTGCATCGAGACAAATTATTGCCGCACTCGAACTTCCGAAGCCAAAACCAAACACGCAAATATTGCATTTTTCCGTTCCAAGACCGAACCAAAGAAAGAAGAAAATACCGATTACAAACGTTGCGGAAGCAATGTCAAAAAAAATCACGGAATTTAAATGATCTTGAGGAGAAACAAAACCTTGTAGATATGGATAAATAGAAATGAAACTCGGAAGTTCGAGTAATATAATGGAATTCATCAATTGAACGAGAGTCAAGACTGTAAGACCCAAGATTGTAAAAATAATTGCCAAGAGAGGATTTTTCCAATCGCGTTTTATTTTAATTCGTCCTTCTAGTTCCAACATGAAACTCGCCATTAAAATGGATAAAGCGATAAAATTCGTGAGTCGTAATTAAAATCGCACCATTGATGCTTTTATTCAATCACTTCATTATTATTAAAGAAGATTCAATCTTATCAAGATTAAAAAAATCGCCTCAACCAGAGGTGTTTTAAAAATTGATGATGAATAAAAAAATATTGTTAAAGGGCTCGATTGCTGGACTACTTTGTTTCATGCTTGCATTCGGTTTTATGTCCGTTGTTATAGCGCGTCCTGGTTGTGCGCCCTCAGATTCTGAGATCCCTGAATGGAATCTCAGATGGGAAGGAGACTTACTCACCGAAGCCTCAACGGTTTTGGGAATTGCTCTCCCAACAATTTTGGACTTGACTTTTTGGGGACAAATCTGGACACAAAATGAAACGGTGAATCCCGACGAACTTGCAGCGGTCGCTTTTACAGTGACGTCAGATCTGCAATTTAGTTTTTGGGACATACAGGTACCAACTCTTCTCACGCCTCTTGTTAGACGAATAATTCCCGAATTTACGGGAGGATCTATTTGGAATGTGGCAAATTCGGCTTTTAACAAGGCGGTCACGGCTTTAAATTCGACCACAAATAGAGGCACGTGGACAATTGTTGACTCCGTCACGTTCATTCCCGGTTTGGATCACGTTCTAGCCGTTGAACTGGAATCTACGGAAATAAATGCCACGTTTGTTCTCGGTACTTCTGATTCTGTGGTAATCATGGGAATTGCTCTTAATGTTTCTCAATATGAGCAAGGTGATTTTGGAAGTTTGGGCACGCTATCGCTAGACCAACTAGCAAACTTGACTTTAACAGAGGTAATCGATTATCTTATTGAACCGGTCATTGCAAATGCCAATTTAACTTCGCTTTTCGGTGCTCTTACTGGACTGGACTTTTTAGGCGGTGGTTTTGGAGCCTTTAGCTTTGGTAGCTTCTTTTCTTCAAATGTCGCTGAGCCAATTACCCTTAGCTCAAAAGCAAGTGGAAGCGACGTTGCTGATTCCCAAACAATCGCAACACTAGAAGGATTAATGGGTACCGCACTCTCTCAAGCAGAACTCTTCGATTTAATAGTTGCTGGCATAATAATGGCCATCCCAATGGTTGCAATTGTTGCGGCTTCGGCAATGGCTCTTAAAGGGAAGGATTAAGTCTCTTTTTTTCGTTTTTTTTTTTTTTCTATTTTAATCTCAAGCAATTTTCCAGAATCCAATAACTTTAGAAGAAATTCGGCAAATTTTTTTAACCTGAATGAGCTACTTGTAAGAGATGATGGATAAATTCATCACGAAGAATAAGTTGGTTTTGGCACCACTCTTGGGAGTGAGTAACCGCCCGTTCCGCAAGTTATGTCGACAATACGGAGCAGGTCTCGTCTATATTCCCATGATACACGTGGAAAGAATCATTCATGATTCCAAAGAAATTCATAAGTTTTTGTCAATCATCCAAAAAGATAATCCCATTGCCGTGCAAATTATTGGAAATGATCCAATTAACTTCAAGCTGGCAATGGATGTTTTAAATTCCCATAATTTTATCATCGATCTCAATTTTGGCTGCCCTTCAATCAAGATGCGGACATCAAAACGCGGCGGATATCTCCTTAAACACCCCGATAAAGTCAGGGAAATCGTTCAAACCGTTGTCAAATATTCAAAAAACCCAGTTTCGGCAAAAATAAGAACGGGTTGGGATGAAAATTCTGTAAATGCACTTGAAATTGCTCGCATCTTGGAGGAAGAAGGAGTCCAACTCCTCGCCATCCACGGAAAAACCGTTCTTGCAAGATATCGGCAAGGAGTCAATCTCAAAATAATAAAAAAAATCAAGGAACGAGCAAATATTCCCATTATTGGAAATGGAGAGATTTTTTCACCGGTGGACGTGAGCGCCATGATTTCAGAAACTAATTGCGACTACGTGATGATCGGACGTGCCAGCATCGGCAATCCTTTTTTTTTCAAGCAGTGTCGAGAATGGCTAGATTCAAAAATCGAACTCGAACGCACGCGTTCAGTGATTATAAAGCAGATCGAAGAATTTCGTGAATTATGTGAAAAAGAACCACGCACGATTGAGAAATTGAACTTTCCAGTTTTTAAAAATTTCTGCCTACACGCAGTCAAACATCTCAAAAATGCAAGAAAGTGGCGGATCTTGATAACCCAAACCAAAAACGAAAATGAGCTCCTTCAGGTACTGAAAGCTTTAAAAGGGGAGAAATGATAAATAAAAGCAATTTACAGGTCTTTTTTATCGAAATTCATCAAGGCTTCACTTTAAAATAACCCTGTAATAAAAAAACAAGAATATCTAATTATTCAAAAAAAAATTGATTTATTATTACCAAAAAAATCGTCAGGAAATGATATGAATGAACGAATCTTACATGTCGTGTTGCGATTGGAGTAAATGCACTTTTTGTGGTAATTGTCTAATGAAATGCCCGTATTTGGAACTTGAAAAAGAAGATGCCGTTTCAGAAATAAAGAAACTGATTGCTGGTGAGCCCGCAAATTTAGTTTTTGATAATTGCGCAAAATGCTTTAATTGCAATCGCTATTGCCCTGAAAACTTGAGACCGGCAGATTTAATCACGCAAAGAATCATCGAAAATAGGAACGGAAAAGTGCCATATTTCTTGACCTATTTGATTAATTCAATGCCAACGGGATCCTTGATGCAAGACATGTATGCAAGATTGACGCGGGATGAAAAAGAAATTTTGGAAAAATGGGAGGAAATCCCCCCTTCGGGAACAGATGAGATTCTCTTCATCGGTTGCATTGGTCGCATATCTTGTTATGACATAGAAAATTCGCAAGTTTTGAAGGATTTACCGAAATTTAGTCCTGCAGATATATGTTGTGGAGAGCTTGCTTATCGCATGATCGGTTGGGAGTGCTATTCGGACCTCGTGGAGCGAACCTTGAAGAGATTTGAAGAATTGAACATTAAGAGAATGGTATGTTATTGCGGTTCATGTTACAACTTCTTCTCAAACATCTTACCAAACGTATATGGCAAGAGCCTACCGTTTGAACTGGTCTCTCTGTATGAATGGATGCTTCAAAAAATAGAAAATGGAGAGCTCGAAGTCAAAAACCCATTAAACTATACTGCAGCCGTCTCGGAATCTTGCTACGTGAGCGAGCTAGGACCTGAGTTTCAGGAGATACTTCGCAAGCTTTATCGAGCAGCAGGAGCAGACCTCGTTGAATTGAAACATCATGGAGACTATAATCTATCGTGTGGTTGCGCGTGTGCTTCCGCCAGACCTAACAAATTAATGAGGAGCCTCATAAAAGGACAACGTAAAAAACACAAGGAATTAAAGGAGGCAAATATCAAGGAAGCAATAGTAAATTGTCCAGGTTGCATGATTTTTCTTTCGCTCACGAATCGATTACTCGGCAAGAAAAAATGGCATTATGCGATGGATGATCTATTGGGGGCTTTTGGCGATGAGATTACGAAACCGCTGAATAAAAGAACGGGATTTTTCATCAGGACCATCATGCCAAAATTTCTGAAGCTCTATAAAAAAGTGAAGTATCCAATGCCGCGGATTCCGGTTGTCGGTCCCGTTCCTGGTAACTGGAAAGAAAAATCAAAATGGACTGAAAAAAAATAAACTTATTTTTTTTATTAAACGTTTCATTTCTAAAAAGTTCTAATTGACTCGGTTCTCCGCGGAATCGGCTTTTTCTCGTGAAGACTTATTAAAAATTCGCTGAATGGGTCGGTAAATTCCCACTGCAACATCAATTATGGCATCTATGAAATTCTTTACAATAAAAGAATTGATTATCAAGATGAATATGATGATGAATAGGACCGAAAATGCGGCGGCAACAACTTCATGAGAGACAAAAATCGAAAAGCCTGCAATGCTCATGAGTACTGTCGTGACGATCCTAAAGAAATTGGCAAAAATTAAGGCGGGATAAAAGAAAATCAATGCAATGCCCTTGAGGAGCCACTGTTTTTTTGAAGAGTGAGGAGGAGTAGCGATGACCATTGCTGTTATGAGAGATAGTGCTTCGATTCCCGTGCAGATGTTAATGATCTGAAAACCAGTCGGATAAAGAGGACCGTTAATTATCATTATATTACTGGGAGAATACAAAGCAACGTAATTAAAATAGAGGACCGTCTGAATGCCCATCAAGTCAAGGATGAATTTTGCTCCCAACGCGGTTATGAAGAGCATTGTAAAATTGTCCAAAAGAAGAAATAAAATGATGGTCAGGCTTATCACGATGATTAAGTAAATTATTGAGTTTTTCAAGGAGATATTTTCACCTACACGATAAGTGTCGGGCATCTGTGATGTTGATTGGCTCATGATTTAGACTCCTGTTTTTTCTTTTCAATTTTCGTGAAGATTATAAAAAGAACGCCAAGAATGAGTCCTGTCAAGATTGAATAAATGATGGAATTTATTTGAATGATCGTCCAGTTAGAAACGGAAAGCGTGGGATTTATACCGACAAATTGAATGAAAAAAAACACCGTGTTCAACAATGAAACGATGAAAAATGCCATTAACAACGTGTAAAACTCGCGACCCATTTTTTTTTCGAGTAATTGGTGAAAATTGCCTTCTTTCTGTAGCCACTCATCTCTAATTTCCCGCATGGCAATCAGGTAAATAAAAAGGATCATTGATATTTGAGCCAATAAGGTAAATCGAGGATTTAACAGGACCAACATGGGAAATATCAAGTTTACTAATGCGAAAACTACAACAACTACGAGACACGCGATGTATAACACGTATTTCTTATTCGAACGAAATGTCTTAAACGACATGCGAGGCATGAAGAAAACTGCACTAAACAAGCAAACCATGATCAAAAAACCGAAAACAAAGGCATTACAAATAAAGTTACTGATAAAAAAACAATCAGGGATAAACGTGCTGAATAAAACAAATAGAAAAAACGGACCTGTAAAAATACCAAAAAGAATGCTTGTTTTAATCAAAAAATGAAGATCTTTTTTAAGCAAACCTTGAAAAACAGCATATAAAACACCTGTTAATAAAAAATATGGAAACAACCATGTGATAGAGGCAATGGACTGGAAGAGAAAATCAAAAGTAAATTCAGTTCCCGGGATTTGAAATACCGCCATTATCGAACCACTAATGAGAATGAGTAAAAGGAAAAAAACGATCAGGTTTAGCCAAGTTCTAAAGGTTTTCTTGTGATGGTGCCGAAAAGTCTTCTTATACATGAAACGCGTTAAGACCAATCCAACCACGATGACGATGATTAATTCGATAAGAAAGGGCAATATAACATTAAAATAAGGATAGTACGGGATTCCATAGGAGTAACTATAAAATAATTGATAAAACATTTGAAAAATAAACGATAGCAAGGTTGTCATGAATATAAGAGTGAACCAAAACTGAACTAAAAAATCATGATCATAAGTTCGTAGCGGTTTCTGACATTTTGGGCAGGTAGAAATGACATCAGATCGCTTGAGATTTTTAAATGAAATGTAATGATAAAAAATACTATACGAAAAAAAAGAAATTGCCGATAAAATCGCAAATAATGAAGTGGCTAAGAAAACATTAACAGACGATAATCCCGACGGGTCAAATGGCATTCTCAGTATTGAAATGGCAAAATAGAAAAGCAAGAAAGAAATGATGTTCCAAAGAAAAAAATTTTGTATGTTTTCCATCCGAGATAAATTCGAACATTGAGGGCAGAAATACACTTTACAATCCTTGCAATAGATCCAATTCTTAAAATTTCGCCACGTAGTTGCGTGTGGGCGACCACATTTTTCACATTTAAAATCCAATTTATCGTCCATTTTTCTCAAAACATCCACAACTTATCGTTTTAAAATAAAAAATGGAACTTTTTAATTTTTATGGTACTTACTCGGTTTTTTGTCGGAAACGGGATGGGCTTTTTCAAATTTTTCACCATGTCTTCAGTTTCTTTAAATAATGACATGTAAAGATCAACTCAAACGTGTTATTGAGGTTTTTAGAATGACGGTTGCGGAACGAGGACTTTTGAACATCTCAGGAATTGGAGAAAGAATTGCAGACAAACTCGTGGAACATTTTGGTGGAGAACAATCAGCTATCGATGCAATAATGAACTCTACAATAACAGAAATAGCATCTATCCGTGGAATCGGCATGAAAAAAGCCATGCGAATCGTTTCAACTTTCCACGAGTCCAGAATGGGAGTAAAAAAAGAGGATGTATTAAAAACAGCCGATATTTCAAGAATCCACTCAGAAATCCTCGCAATATTGAAAAATTATGCGCAAACCGATTACACGAGGGACAAATTTTCGATACTTTATCCGTTACCAAGCCGTTTTCAAGAAAAAATTCAAGAACGAGTGGATTATTTTTCCGAAGCACGTCCTGTCGTCGAACGTGTTGGAGAATTAGGGAAAAAAATCAAGGTTCATCTTTCCAAGATTAAACCTCTTAGAAACACCGTGAAGAAGATCAGGCGCAAAAAGGCAATCCTAACCGACAATGAACAACTTTATAACAATATTCTTGAAGATGAAGACATATCACGATATTGTGACATCCAATACATTGAGAAAAGTTCCCACGAAGCCATGGAAATTCTCCAAGAAAGTTCGAAAAGTCATGATCTCGTCTTCACCATTTTCGAGAGCTTTTCATTTAATCATGACCTAATAAACGTAATTCCGCTTTTGGAATTTCAATTCCACAAAATTCTACCGGAATTTGGCATCGACGTGTTCATCAGTAATTCGAAAATGATCAAGCATGCTTATATTTTGGTAAAAATCATCCACACGTTAAACGAATCAAGCACGATGAAGAAATTCAAGCAAGATCTGGACCTTGAAGTGCTTGAAGAAATAATCGATTTCCTTGAGAATGTCATGGAAGATGGTGAATTATCAAAGGATTTTAATGAAGAGATTTTTGAATTACGAAAATGCATTGACAATTTTGAAAGGATCATGAGTGATCTGGAATTATGGATGAATGAAACGATCACGAAAAAGATTGAAGAGCTTGAAATCAAACTTGATGGGAACCAGATTTTAAGCATTTTGAAGGCTAAAGGAGAAAGCATGGATGGTTCGTTTGATATTGCTAGTTTCTTGCCATCAGATATTGCCGACATCATGTATTCCACGATCCAACAGGCGCAAGAGTTATTATTTAAGAAATTACATTTTAAAGAAGATGAAGAAATTTCCATAAATTCCTACTTTTTAGATGACGGCTTTTCCTTGCCAATCGAGTTCAACCATGAAAAACTGAACGAACTAAAAAATCACTTGAATAAAAAATATTTCGTGAAAGAGCACTTCATCCTATGCAGTTACCACGAAAAAATCAGCCAATATGAAAAGGATCTCCGAAAAATCATTAAAACCTTGCTTGATTTTGATGAGTTTTTTGCAGTGGGGAATTTTGCCAAGGATTATGACCTAAAACCTCCAAAATTATTCCAGATTGGACACGGAATCGCAATAAAAGATGGCATAAATCTTTTATTGAAAAAGGAAGAGTTACGAGATCCGACTTTTCAAGCAGTCCCGATAAACTATGGGATTGGACGGACTGAACTATTTGCTGAAAAAACAAAAAATGAGCGGATCGTAGTCCTTTCTGGAGCAAACTCAGGAGGAAAGACGTGTCTCTTACAGACAATAGCACACGTTGTCTTACTTGCACAAATGGGATTCCCAGTTCCTGCCAGTGTTTCAGAAATAGGCTTGGTAGACGAGATCTACTTTTTCTCTAAATCCACGGGAATGGTATCTGCGGGAGCATTTGAAACATCTCTCGAGACATTTGCTCAGATAATTTCAAGCAAGCATCCGAAACTCGTTCTTTTCGATGAATTGGAAGCAATGACAGAACCCGGTGCTGCCACGAAAATAATATCCTGCCTGCTTGAAATCTTTCACGAATCAACAAACATCACGTGTTGCTTGGTCTCTCATTTAGCAGAACAAATCATGAAAAATATCGGCATCACGGTGCGAATTGATGGAATTGAAGCTCGCGGACTCAAAGACGGAAAGCTCATCGTTGATAGAAATCCGCGGTACTATTACTTGGCGAAAAGCATGCCAATTCTGATCGTGGAAAAGTTATGTACAACAAGGGATATTACAAAAAAAGATTTTTTTATGAAAATTCGGAATTCTCTAACGAGATAAAAAAGGAAGTTAAAGGGCATCCAGTAGGGCTTTCCAATCAACATATTCAGCGATCTTCGATTTTACCAATTCGATTTTCTTTTTATTTTCAGCAGACATATATCCAGCGATTTTATGTATCATTTGACTCGTCGTATTCGTGTCGTATGGAACTTGAATTATGGGTATGTTTCGTTCTCGAGCTCTGACTAGCACCTTTATTGGAGGATAAAGTCCACCTGTACAAACTACAAGAGATGTGGTATCTAGTTCCAATGCGGATAGGATCAAGTCGGGGCGATCTCCTCCAGTGATGATGCAGTTATTGACGGTTCTTTGAAAGAATCGAATTGCATTTTCGGGATTCATTGCGCCAACAAGCGTGGTTTCAACAATCCGACCCAATGCTTCTGCATTATTTCCTTCGAGAATTTGACCACCTACAATTCGATGAATTTCTTGCACGGTAGGGGCAATTAACTTGATGTCAAGAGGGATTACCCCAAAACACTCTAAATTCATCTTGTTTTTCAAGGCGGGCTTCAAGTCATTCTTGACCTGATCCATGTTGTGTCGCTTCACGTTATTGAAAATAACGCCAATGAGATTTGCCTTGTGTAACTTGAAGAGTTCATTCTGAAGATAAATGTCATCAAGAACAGAATAATCCTCACCACCGGAGATGATGATCACCTTGGTGTCAAGATGTTTAGCAACGATTGGGTTTGAAAGACCAATCGAGGCGAGATGTTCATTCCGTCTCTGCCCTTCGATTAACATTATATCGTGTTTTGCAGACAATTTATCTAACGCCTTTTTAATGGTATCAAAGACTTCTTTTTGATCTTCTTCCATCATGCATTTTACAGCATATTGTCGATCAAGTTGGACTGGACACATATCAGTTGGTTCATCGTCCAGCTGGAATATTTCCTTTAACATCACGGCATCATGATCGGGCTTGTCTTCTTCCCCTGGGTCTTTTCGCCCAATTGGCTTGAAGTAACCGACATCATGTCCGTTTTCTTTTAATACAAGTCCTAACCCAATACAGGTTGCAGTTTTTCCTGCAAACCTGCCTCGTGAAGTTATCATTAATTTTTTCAATTCATTCACCTATCTTAAAGTTATTTTTACATCTAAAGCGAGAGATCCAGTTCCTTGTTGAAAAACAAAAATAGGATTAATATCAATTTCATTAATTTGTTCAAAATCAGTTACGAGCTTGCCTATCCGGCAGATCACGTCTATGAGCGAATCGATGTCAGATGGAGCCTGACCTCGCACGCCTTGTAATAGACTATAGACTTTCGTTTCAGAAATCATGGCAAGTGCCTCTTTTCGCGTGATCCCCTTGTGGTTAATGCGGAATGATACATCTTGGAGAAAATTTACGAAGATTCCGCCAAAACCAGTCATAATCATTGGTCCAAACGTGGGATCACGGTTCATTCCAATGATGAGTTCTTTTGCGTCAGGTAATTTCGACATTTGCTGTATTTCAACACCGTAGATAACAGCCCTTGGCATTGCTCTAACAGCTCGATCCACGATTTCTCGGTAATGTCGCCTGACTTCAGCATCAGACTTCACGCCAACAACAACACCACCGATATCGGACTTATGAAGGATTTGGGGTGATGAGATTTTCATGACGATGGGATATCCGATTTCATTTGCAAACGTTACGGCTTCCCGTGGATTTGTTGATAACTTCGTCTTAGGAACTGGAATGCCATATGCTTCAACGACAGAAATAGCTTCGGGCTCAAGCAAAACTTTTCTTCCATCTTTTTCCACGGTTTCAAAGATTTCTTGAACCTGCCTCTTATTTATATTAGGAAACACAGGAGGACCATCGCATGTCTCAATGCTCATTTGATAATCAGAATGTAGAACAAGTCCTTTCAAGGCTTTTACCGCTTGTTCAGGAAAAGCATAACAGGGTATGTTGGCATCTTTTAACATTATCGTGGCTTCGACAACGCTATGCCCTCCAATGAAAGCACCCACGACGGGTTTGTCAGGGAAGGCTTTTGCATGTTGAATAACGGCTTGGGCAGTTTTTCGAAACTCGGTTGTTGCTGTTGGTGCCATTATGACAATGGCCATGTGAACGTTTTCATCTTCCAGACAAGTCCCTAAAGCAAAGTCATAACGATCAGCTTTCGCATCACCTATAACATCAATAGGGTTAAAGACAGCAGCTTCTGCAGGAAGATTTTCGCGTAACTTTTTGATCGTTTCGGGCATGAAGTTCGCAATTTTTAACCCTTCGCGTTCAACCGCATCAGTACAAACGATGCCGGGGCCTCCTGCATTCGTAATAATTGCTACACTTTTTCCCTTTGGAGTCGGTTGCATCGATAATGAAACAGCATAATCAAAGAGATCTTGGATGGATTCTGCTCGAATCACGCCCGTTTGTTGGAAGGCTTTCGTATATGCGATATCTGCACCTGCCAGAGCACCAGTATGGGAAGATGCAGCTTTTGCACCTGCAGCAGATGTACCTGATTTTAATATGATTATGGGCTTTGATGAGCAGGTTGTAACGTCCATAAAGCGTTCGCCTTCAACAATATTTTCCAAGTAGCACAGAATCACTTCTGTATCGGGATCATCAATGAGCGCTTCAATAAAATCAGTTTCATTCAAGTCCGATTTATTCCCTAAACTAACGAACTTACTGAATCCTATCCCTTCATTCAAGGACCAATCAAGAATTGAGGTTAGCATTGCACCAGATTGGCTCAAAAAAGCAATTTTTCCAGGTATCGGTGCTCTTGGGGCGAATGAAGCATTAAAAATTTGACCGTTACCCATATAACTTGACATTCCCACGACATTCGGTCCAAGCATCCGCATGTTATACTTTTTGCAGATTTCCACGAGTTTATCTTCCAACTCTGCTCCTTCGTGTCCGACTTCCTTGAAGCCAGCCGTGATCACGATGAGTCCTTTGACTTTTTTCTGCCCACATTCTTCCGCAACACCAAGCACGTGCTTCGCCGGAACTACTACAACGCAGACATCAATAGGATCTTCGATTTCAGTCAAGGAACAATAGCATTTAAGCCCGAAAATCTTCTCTTCCCTAAGATTTATGGGAAAAATTTTTCCTTTAAAACCATCATCGATGATGTTTCGCATTACCGAATAACCGACCTTTCCCTTCTTGTTTGATGCACCCACGACTGCAACAGATCTAGGATTGAAAAAGTAATCCAAATTCACATCGTTTTTTTCAGGCGATATATGAAACACCCTCTTGGTTAAATGATATGTTCTTTTTGCACTTAATAGATTATTCAAAAATTTCCATATAGCTCTGTTAATATTCTATTCTAAATCCCTCGAGCTATTTAATGATTTTTGTAGGAAAAAATACAATTATCGGCATTTTAGAAACAGTCTGAAAAAAAGGTCTGACTTCAAAGAATTTTTTTAAAAAATGGTTCACTCTTCGGGTTTTGATTTTAAATCGAACCATCTTTTAACGTTTTCGGAATAATTTTCGAGATCAAAAATTCGTTTCTGGATTTTGCTTAAATATCTCGTCTCCCAACATTCCTGACACTTCTTGCAATAATAACAAGCCGTGTTGGAAGGTTCATATTCTCCGAAACAACTGAAATCGCTCGGTGGATAAATTTTTGAATAGATATGGTACATCAATAATAATTTGTAAATTAAAAATAAAAATTTTGCAGCCGCTTTTCATTCAGCACGATTCGCCGAATTTCTACTTTTTTTCTTCTTGATCCCGATCTTGTTGTTCTTTTTTCTTGAATTGCTGAATTTCATCCCAAATATTTGAGGAGTAACTGAAATGTTGTGCAAAAAAGTTTTCAATGCTAAATGTTTCACCTTCTTTTACAGCAGGCATCCCAACGACTTGCGAGTTCGGTTCTACATCCGTTACTGCTGCGGAATATGGCAAGATTTCGGCATTTTCTCCGACTTTAATTCCCGGAAGGACTCCTGCGCCAACTTCAATTAATGCATTTTTTCCAATTTCGACATTTCCCAACCGGACGGGAGAATCCTTAAGACCCTCATGAGTAATGATCACGGCGTGACGCTTTACGTGAGCGCCGTCTCCAATCTTGATCCGTTCGGGGTGCCATGGGTCTAAAGTAACGTTATCTTCGATTCTTGCACGTGGGTCGACCTTTACTCCAGCCAATCCCAAAAGGAAGTGGCGCATTGCTTGAGGCATTTTTTGTTTTTGGAGTTCGAGCAGGATGGAAGTGACTATATTGTAGGAGCCTTTTTTAAAGATGGGAATGTATTCACGAAATTCAGAAACGTGAGCAGGCAAATCTTCAAGCTCTCTTTCGCCTTCTATCATTTCCATCATTGATTCGGAGAAAGGATGGATCATGTTTTCAGGCAAGCCAAATGCCACGTGATTTGCGGGAATATTATGTGAATGAAATCCCGGACCAACGTAAGAGTTTTCATCTATTCTAATGCCGGGTAAGAGAACTGCTCCAGGGGCAATAAATACATTTTTACCGATACTCACCTTTCCCACTCGAAGATTTTCAATGGACCGTTCTCCTCCTGCAAATTCATGACATAATATGGCTGCACTCAGACTTATGATCGTTTTATCTCCAATTTCTATCAATCGCGTGAATAATGGATCTACAAAGTTACCCATCGTAAATAATACGCCTTCCCCGATTTTCGCCCCGAAATCTTTTAAGAGATTCGCCTTAAATGTGGGAGTGCCAAGTTCCAAAGCCCTTATTCTGAGTAAAAGCCGTGCAGGATAGATCAAACCTGTTGTCCATTTTCTATAATATTTTTTTTCTTTTTCCGTCGCCTCACGCGTTTTTCGTAATTTCGTGTCGGTCCCAGCATAGCTCTTCAGAGAGATCTTCTTGAGCTTGCGGATCAATTTCTTCTGGTATGATTCAATCCTATTGCGCGCCTTTTCCGTTTGTGCATCAAATTGAGAAATGAAATAATTCTGTAAAAAAGCACTGTTCTTTAAAATGGGAAAATATTTTATGAGATCTTCAAGTCCTTTAGGAATTTTCATTAGGAGGTCCCCACGTAGAGAAATCAAGTGAACGTGAAATTTTTTAAGTTAATTTTCATCAACATTGCTTGATCATTTTCCGAATCTTATAAACTTGGTGTCGTCGTTTGAATCTAAAAAAAGAATTTGTCAGGCTTAAAAAAGGAATTAGTCTCGCATATTACGATATCGGTACCGGAATGCCGATCGTGTTTTGTCATGGTCTGGGTGGAAATGCAGATAATTGGACGCATCCGAAATCAGCCCAAGTGCAATTTTTTTCGAAAATATCCAGGGTTTTATCATTCGACTTGAAAGGATATGGAGATTCCGACAAGTCCGAGCAGTTTTCCTATGCGATAAGTGAATTCGCACGGGAACTTCACGAAGCGATCGATCAGATCGCTGGCGACGAAAGGATAATTCTCGTTGGTCACTCAATGGGAGGAATGGTAGCTCAAGAATATGCCTTGCAATTCCCAGATAATTTGAGAGGATTGGTGCTGGTCGCCACGTATTCTCACCTAAAGGTCGATTCAAGTTATTATAAGTTTCAAGAATGGATTCTCAAACAAACGGAAGAAAGGAGTCTTGAAGAACTGGAATCGTTCGTGTCCGAACAACTCGTGAAACAAGGAGTTTCGCTCATGTTTTACAGAAAATACTTGAGAAGAAATCCAGACATGATCGAGTGGGCTGTCGGAGAACAAAAGAAAGTTCCCATTCATGTATTGGCAGCTTGCATGCACTCTATTTTTCAATTTAACGTGCACGAACATCTTGGGCAGATCACGGTCCCAACCTTAATTTTTGTTGGAAACCGAGATCAAACCATTCCGCCCAGTTATTCAAAGGACATGCATGAAAAGATTCCCGTTTCGGAATTGAAAATTTTTGAAAACTGTGGACACATGATACAATTCGAAAAAAGGGAAGAGTTCAACTTCGAATTGGAAAAATTTATTGCTTCACTTTCATAGAATTATGGCTCATTTCCTTGAATTGTCGATGGATTCTTTCAAGGCATTCATGTAAAGACATTTATCATATGGCATGCGCGGATCGAACCTTGCCTTTTCAGCCCGTGTTATGGGAACACCCCGAATTAAGACCAATGGAATGCTTTCATTTGCTTCACCCATTAAAAGCTGGGCGGCTGTAGCCAGATCATCAGCAATGGCGCGAAACGTGAATTCCAACTTTCGACCAAAAAGGTCTGATTTTCCCCTTTCATCTTCTACGGGTTCGAATCCAGAAGTCGCTAACGCCATGCCCACCACGCCTCTACGTAAGGGTTGGGTCTTGCTATCCGATATTATTAGTCCAATCCAAACGCCAAAATGCGTTTCGAGTTTCATTCTAATTTCATTTATGGCAGAGTACTCGGGGAAAAGGATGGCATGATTTGGCGGCGCATTTGATAGGTCAATTCCTGCATTGGCAATGAGAACGTCATCTATTTCACAAAGAAGCACGCGCTTCATTCCTCCGATTACACGATCAGAATGATCTAAAATAACCTGAACGAAACGTTGATCCATTTCGTACTTCTTTGCAAGAGCCAAAGCCTTTTTACTGGGAATAATACTATTTAAATCGACCAATCGCCCTTGAGATGATGAAAGTGCACTTTGGGCTAAAACAAGAACATCGCCATCTTGCAATTTCAGCTTTGAATTATTCAATTCTTCAACAATCACTTGAAAAATATCATCATTTGGCGTGATCAATCGTGTTTTGATGGGGATTAGCGTGATGGGAGTCATTTTTTTTAATCTCGTATTTTTAAGTCTCGGAAGTATTGAGAGAGTTTAACCATTTGGCGAGACGCTTTGACGTCATGAGTTCTGATGACATGCGCACCATTGTATATGGCAATTGCAGTGGATATTAGTGTCCCTTCTAGACGGTCGGCAGGGTCTGGAATCCCGAGAATGTCCCCAATAAAAGATTTTCGGGAAATACCGATTAGTATTGGTTTATTAAGGATTCGAAGTTCTTCGAGTCGATTTATTAAATGAACATTATGATTTGCGGTCTTTTCGGGAATCCATCGTCCAATCCCGGGGTCGATAATAATATTGCGTGGATCAAGACCCCGTCCTTCGACAGATTCAATTGCTTCTTTCAATACCTGAATGGCCGTGTTGACAGTTAGAGCATCTCCAGGACGGAATTCTGTCGCCATGAGAATGACAGCAGCAGAAAAATCCGCAATGACATCGACCATTTTCGCATCGGTCTTAAAACTACTGATGTCATTAATGACATGCGCACCAGCTTCCAAGCATTCTCTTGCAATTTCGGCATGTTGCGTGTCAATTGAAATCAAGCACTCATGATCTTTCGTTATGCTTTTCACTACAGGAATGAGGCGATTTTTTTCTTCAGAAATTGAAATAGGCGCCACGCCAGGAGCGGTTGATCGTGCACCGACATCAATGATGGTTGCACCAGAATCAATCATCTCTTGAATGCGGACAGAAATGTCTTCTGGTTTTGAAAAAAAAGAGTGATTATAAAAGGATTCTCGAGAAAGATTGATAATTCCCATTAACCGCACGGGATGAAAGTCCCCAATTGCAAGACCGTGTATCATCGTTTCGATTTTGGACATTCAAATCTCCATTAATGTTTAAAACAGCGGTGACCTGTAAAAACCATTGGTATGTTTTCTTCGTTGGCTGCCGCAATGACTTCTTGGTCCCGTATGGAACCTCCTGGTTGAATAATGGCAATAATTCCCGCTTTCTTGGCGGCTTCAATTGCATCGGGGAAAGGAAAGAAAGCATCCGATGCCAATACCGCACCTTTCACGCGGTCTGCGGCTTTTCGAATTGCGATCAGGACAGAATCGATTCGACTCATTTGTCCCGCCCCAACACCAATGACTTGAAAATCCTTGGCAAGGAGAATGGCATTAGATTTAACGTGCTTCAAGACTTTCCACGCAAAAAGCAATTGAGGAATGACATGCTCAGGAGGTGCCATTTTCGTTACAACTTTTAAGTCCGTGGCACTAATTTCCAGGGTATCGCGTGTTTGGAGTAATAGTCCTCCTTTAACCTTCCTGTAATCTACGGGTTCGAATTTTCTCATGGTAGAAATCGAAGGCAGTTCAAGGACTCGAAGATTCTGCTTCTTCTTGAACGCTTCTAATGCGGCAATGGAAAAACTGGGTGCAATCACGCACTCAACAAATGTCGATGTTATTTCCTCTGCCGTATCCACGTCAACGTCACGATTCAACGCAACAATGCTCCCAAATGCAGACATGGGATCACCTGCACGCGCCCGCACGTATGCTTCTTTCAATGATGAAGCCACCGCAGTTCCGCAAGGATTGGTGTGTTTGATGACAACCGCAGCAGGTTCGGAAAATTCTTGGATGATGGACAAAGCCGAATCCAGATCCAGATAATTGTTGAATGAAAGATCTTTACCCTGATGTTGTTTTGCTGCCGTGATAACGAGCCCAATGGGAAAAGGATCTTCGTAAAACGTTGCTTTCTGATGCGGGTTCTCACCATACCGAAGCTCTTGTTTTTTCCGATATCCCATGACAAGCTTTGTCGGAAAGTCATCGGATTGGTCTAAGAATCGATTTTCTAGAAAACGATAGATAAGGCTATCATAATATGCGGTATGCTGAAACGCCTTCACGGCAAGATATCTTCGCAACTCAAGAGAAACATCACCATTTGAAGATTCCATGGCTTCTCGAACTTTAGAGTAATAAGTAGGATCAACAATGACCACGACATCAGCATGATTCTTAGCCGCTGACCGAATTAGCGTGGGACCTCCAATATCAATGTTTTCGATGGCATCTTCCAAGGAAACGTTGGGATCGGAAGTCGTGGCTTCAAAAGGATAGAGGTTCACGACCACCATATCAATTGGTTGGATGTCATGTCTTGACATTTGTTCAACGTGATCCTGCTTACTTCTAAGTGCCAAAATGCCACCGTGAATCTTAGGATGAAGTGTTTTAACGCGCCCATCGAGCATTTCGGGAAATTTTGTCACATTTGATACGGGAGTGATAGAAATTCCGGCTTCATTTAATACACGAGCCGTTCCTCCCGTTGAGATAATTTCAATATCAAAACGCTTCAAGAATTGAGCAAATTCAATTAAGCCGGTTTTATCTGAGACGCTAATAAGCGCCCGTGAGATCTTTGTCATGCTTTCTCCTCTAGCAGGTATTAATCAATATCTCGATAGCAACTTTAAAGTAAGTTATTTTTGATCGTTATTAAAATTACGCAGGATGTCAAAAAGCCTGAATTCGTGAAATATTCGAATAAATGACGATCTTTGGAGTCTTAAAAATGGGAAAGAGCAACATCATTGAAATCAAGGAAAAAATAGAGTCTTATTTAAGAGCAGGGAATTTGAAAAAAGCAAGCAAGGAAATCAAGTCGGCAGAAAAGAAGTTCTTGGATGAACCGTATTTAATTTTTTACAAGGGAATGATTAACTGGAATTCAAAGCAATATGAAGATGCAATTGCGAATTTCAAAGAATGTCTGAAGAGTGCTTTACTGGAAGAAGGACAGGGCATTTATGCAGAGTTCAAGAAAGGACAGGTTTATTATTACATGGGTCTCTGTTATGACATGCTAGGAAATACGGAAGAAGCCATCATACAAATAAAGAAAGCACTTCATGAAGAACCAACTAATTTTGAATACCAAGAAATGCTTGATGAATTGCAGGCAGAGCTCTAAATTCCAATTACTCATTTTTATAACATAAAAAATCTTGCTTTGTCATGAACAGCAAGTCTTAATTTATTAAAACGAGATTAATAAAATAGAAGAACGGAAATATGTAATCCTCCAAATTACTTGAAATAAAAAATCCTCCAAATTACTTGAAATAAAAAATCCTCAAGAAGAGAACCATGTTTTTCCCTGCATTTGATATTATCATTGAAATTATTGTAGTAGCCATATTCATCTTGGTCATATACACGATCGCTAGCGAGAAGATACACCGTGCTCTCATCGCTTTAATAGGTGCTGCCATAGTTTACATCATTCTAATGTTTTCCGGAAAAGTAACGATCCTTGAAATCATTGGTTTCGCTTTTGGGACTTCACAAGATGGATTTACGAACTTTCACTCAATTTTACTGATTTTCGGAATGATGCTTATTGTTGAGGTCTGTAATTCTGCGGGTGTTTTCCAATTTATAGCATTTTTTCTAGTGCAAAAGGCAAGAGGTAATTCGACGGTTATTTTGATATTGATATGTGTGTTATCCGCAATAATGTCAGCGATTTTAAACAATATCTTAACAGTTATCATATTGATCCCACTCATAATTCAAATATCTCGTATTTTGAACATTGATCCTGAAAAATACATAATAAGTGCCGCTATTTTAGTGAACGTAGGGGGATTATTCTTTCAGATTAGTTCCATTCCCAACATTTTAATAACAAATTACTTCCAAATCTCATTTGCGGAGTTTTTGATCAACGTTGGTTTTTTCAGCATGATCATTCTCGGTATTTCAATCATGTTATTTGTAATCGCGTTTCGAAAAAGTCTAAAAGTGCCTGAAGACCGACTTGTTAAATACCTTCGAGAAATCGATCCATGGAACTTTGTATCATCAAAGAAACTCTTTTTTGAAGCATCTATAATCTTAATTATCGTGATAACGTTATTCATCCTACCAATGAAGGAAATAACCTTTGGAATTTTATCGACAGATATCATTGCATTAATCGGTGGTGTCACGCTTTTGATTATTTCAAGGCTAGATGCCAGAGAGACCTTAAAAAAAATAGATTTTTCCCTTATTATTTATTTACTTGCCATTTTCATAGTCGTTGGAGGTCTTGAAGCGGTCGGGCTTGTTGCTCAGGTGGCGGCAGCGATGTTAGGTATCCAAGCATTTTTCGGAAACACGCCATTAGTGACGGTTCTCCTAACGCTTTGGTTATCCGCGGGATTAAGTTCTATTGTCGACAACATACCGATCACGCAGACATTAATTCCAACAATCGGTCTCGTGACCCAGGGATATCCACATTTTATAGCCCGACAAACGCAATATAGTCTTGCATTCGGAGCCAATCTAGGTGACAATCTAACACCAATGGGTGATAATATCCTTGTAATGAACATTGCAGAAGAAAATGGACGCCCAATCACGCAAAAACAATTCTTTCGGATTGGATTTATCACCACCATCATTCAATTAATGATCGTAACGATGTTTTACATCTATCTTTTAGAAATCATCTTGGGAATAATCCTGACGATCTTTATCGCATCCATCACGGGTATTATTTTATATTTGTATTATCTGAACAAGAAGAAATCAATTTTTAGGTCGTTTTTCGATTTATTTTCAACATTTTGGAGTAATATTAAGATTTCTTTAAAAAAAATAACAAAAAGAAAAGGAGAAAACGATGACACCATCAAACTTGGAAAAAATTAAGGAAAAAATACCGGAATTATTGTACGGTGCGGTATTTTATACGAACGGATTGATTATTGAAAGACTTTTAGATCCTTCATTTAACATCACGAAAATTGGCTCCATTCTGAGCGAAATCATCAAGAATATAAAGAATTTTCTCGCAGAAATAAAAGAAGAAACAACAGAATACAAGAGAATAACTTTTCTGGTCGGGAATAAGAAGATTGCAGTTTTACGAATTGGGGAGGACACGCATGCCATATTCGTATTTGAAAACCTATGGGAACCAATGCAAATCATCGTAAAAAAAATTAAAGAAGACTTGATCCACATTTCCGAAATTATAGACATCCCACTCTCGGAAATTGAAAAAAATAAGTTAATGGAACAAATTGAAAATCTCAAAAGAGAAAAGAAACAACTTGAGAAAAAAGAGAAGGAACTCAAGGAAAATCTTGAAACATTAGAGGAACGGTGCGAATTTCGACAATCATTAAAGCAAGATCTTGAAGAAGACGTTGATGTTCTAGCATCCAAAAGAGATAAGATTACAGATAGATTAAAAAGCGTGAATGAAATCTATGATGACTACGAATCTCGAGAAAAACTCACGGATCGTCAAGAGATCTTGTTCAAGCTGACAGGAGCAGAAAAACAACGACTAGAACACAGATTGGATTCACTAAACCAAAGAATTGCAGAAGAAAAACAAAAGAAAGAAAAACTTCTCATGAAAATTGAGAGAGAAGAAAAAGAAGACGCAAAAAAAAGAGAGTTATTAATTGAAAACACAGAAAAAATCAAAGAGAAAAAAGAAGAAATTCTTGAAAAAGAAATAGATCTTGCCGAAAAAGCACAAGAAATAGGAAAAAAAGAATTGAAACCAGAAAACCTTCTTGATACAGAAACGAAAGAATAGATGACTAAACGGAAAAATCTACAAACATTAAATAGAATTTTCTTAGTTTCTTGGATTCAATGATTTTATTTCCTTTTATTGAGAGTGATTTAACGAGCAATCGTGTCGTCCGCTGTTCTCCCATGAACCCTAGTTTTCCCAAAACTTTCTCAGCATATTGTGGTAATAAAGCATTCACGATACCAACCGTTTTATGAAGGGAACGTAAAATAGTCGCAACGAAACCCTTTTTCAATTCCATTCCTTCGGGGTTAGATTCAATGTCTTCCGAAAATGCAAGATTCTGAAAGAAAGCCATTGGAATATAGCCACTAACCATGTAGATTTCGCTAATTTCCGAACTCAAGGTTGCTTTTATTTCGCCATCATCATCCCATACCCAAACGTGATATCCGAATGGAGTGTCCTTAAATTGCTCACGTGATTTATAATCGCGCTTTTCTAATGTCATCATTTCGTTCGTGTATTTTTTAAATTCCTCGAGTGTCCACGTTCGAGCCAGATCTAAACGCTTTGTATAATCATTCAAGAGCTTCACGATTGTGGGATAGTCTTCAGGCGTGGCTTCACGGATGGTTCCACCTGCCAATTCATGATTTTTCAATCTGGCCACGATCCTCGCAGCCTGGGCTTCTACAACGTTGAGGTTGCGTGCGTCACGTAGCATGTCCACGCCTTCTTTTCCCAGAAGCTTTATCTTTCCCTCAACATTTTTATTCATTACAACCATTTTGTGATGTTCTTTCAAAAATTCAATCTCAGGAGTATTTTTGCTTGCAATGGGCAGGCAATAAATGAAATCCGCTTCCCTTTTCGCAATTCGTGAGAATAATTCTGTTGCAAGACGATCTAGAATTTCAGCACCTTCATCCCAATAATCAGGATCGATTCCGAGAAATCCAATCACGGCGGCCTTCATTGGCTCACCTTTAAACCTGCAAGATATTATTTCAGCACCTAACGTTCCAACGACTTTATCATCAACTCGGGCTTCCAGTACTAATTCAGGATCGCTAAAAACAGAATCCAAGCTGAATTCCGTAAAAAACGCATCATAGATCGTTCCGATATCTTGGTCCATCGTATCTCTAAATTTTACTCGAATTCTTCGATATAAATCAGCCAAATATTCAAAATCCCGCGTTAACGGCTGAATTTCAACATCCATCTTCATCCACCTGCGTGAAGCGTTAAAAAACATGTTTCAGATATTCTAATTTTTTAATAAATTGGTTTTAATTGAATTTAAAGATATTGATTTTCTTAACGAATTATCCTTTGTCTAAGAATATTTATTATCATTCCTGCTTTTATTAAACTAAATAAATCAGTAGGAGAGGAAACATGTCTTCAAATTTGAAAAATATCATCATCACGGGAGCAGGTTCAGGCTTTGGCAGAGCAATGGCAATTAGACTATCGGCAGAAGGATATAATTTAATCTTGAGCGATATTAACGAAGAAACATTGCAAGAAACCGCACGGCTCATAAAATCCAGCGAAACGAAAATCCTCTTACAAGCAGGGGATGTTGGAAATCCGGGATTTCTCAAGTCAATGGTCAAAAATGCCATTGAAGAATTTCAAGATCTGCACGTTCTAATAAATAATGCAGGCATTAGTGGCGATGTAATGAACATGATCGACTTGCCGGAACCAGCATTGATGCGTGTTTTTGACGTGAACTTCAAGGCTTATTGGCTTCTTTGCAAGCTCGTTGCAAAAAAGATGAAAACTCAAAAAAAACTGAAGCCGATACGTGGAAAAATCATAAACATATCCTCGATTGCAGGAAAACAACCATTAGAAATGCTAGGAGCATATTCGTGCAGTAAGGCAGCCGTGAATGCCATGACCATCATTCTCGCAAAAGAGTTGGCACCGAGGATCACGGTAAATGCCGTTTGTCCGGGGTTTCACGTTACGGGCATATACAAAAACGATCCAAATTTGGTTCAGGACTACATGAAAATTGTAAACCAAAAAATTCGTTTAAGAAGATTAGGAACTGCCGAGGACATAGCAAATATCGTTTCATTTCTTGTTTCAGATGACTCAAATTACATGACGGGGCAATTAATCAACTATGATGGTGGGATCATTTTTCACTAATGGTGCTCACGATGAACGAAACTAAAGCAAAGCATGCAACAATTTATCACGATGAAGATGTTTCAGACGAATTGGTCGAAGCATTAAGAAAAAAAGTTATCGCAATAATCGGTTATGGAAACCAAGGACGCTCTCAAGCACTAAACCTGCGCGATAGTGGAATGAACGTAATCATTGGTAATATAGAAGATGAATACAAGAAAAAAGCTCAAGAAGATGGATTCAAAGTAGAAAGCATTGAAGGAGCAACAAAACACGCAGACATTCTCATGATTTTAATTCCGGATGAGATTCAAGCAGATATCTTTGAGGAAAAAATAAAGCCAAATTTGACATCGGGTAAAACCATCGATTTTGCCACCGGTTATAACGTTGCTTTCAAGGAAATAACAGGAATGCAAATACCAATAGACGTGGACATAATCATGATAGCGCCACGAATGATTGGCGTTGGCGTGAGAGAGAAATACCTGAGCGGGGAAGGATTTTTTAGTTTTATTGCCATGGAGCAAGATGCTACAGGAAATGCAAAGAATACTTTGCTAGGGCTTGCGAAAGCACTGGGAACCACGAAAGCGGGAGCCATCGAGACTTCTTTCAGAGATGAAGCACATCTCGATCTATACACGGAGCAGGCATTCGGTCCAGCATTTGGGCAAGTTTTAATGAACTCCCTTGAGGTACTGGTGGAGTCAGGCTACCCTGTTGAAGCAATTTTCGTGGAGATTTACATGAGTGGCGAATTTAGCTTCACGCTTAAGGAGATGGCTGAGATCGGCATAGTTGAACAGATGAAATTTCACTCACCCACATCTCAATATGGGTCTCTCACGCGTGGCGCCCGGTTCATTAATCCAAAATTGAAAGAATTAATGGCAAAAAGCCTGTCAGAAATCCAATCTGGAAAGTTCGCTCGTGAATGGAAACGCGCGCAGAAGCGGGGAAAAGATCCAGTGGCGTCTTTGAAACAAACAGCATTACAAATGCCGATAAATAAGTTAGAACGAGAAGTCCGTAAAAGACTCAAGATGAATCCCGAAAAGAAATGATTTCTTTCATTTCAAAATTTTTTTTACTGCATCAACAACTTTTGGAACGAAATCACCCGCTTTTTTCCAGATCCGTAAATGTGCTTTGTTGTCGAACGGAGTTTCACCGAGATTCAAGAGAATCAGCTTGGCACCATTTTTAAGAGCATATTCAGGCATGTATGCTGCGGGTGTCACGACGAGAGAACTGCCAATCACGAAAAAAACGTCGCAGTTTTGAGAATGTCTCACTGCTTCAGAGATTTCTTTATCAGGAAGAGGATCGCCAAAATTCACTACACTTGAGATAATTCGACCACCACAGTGAGGACACTTCGGTTGCCCTTTTAATACAGGGTCAGTTCTATAACCATTTCCCCAGACAGTTTTGTCCCATCCGGCTTCTTCGTGGGTCATTTGACGATCGCAATCTACACATCTCATTAAATACGAATTTCCGTGAAGCTCCGCCAATTTTTCAGGTTTAATTCCTGATTTTAGATGAAGTCCATCCACGTTTTGAGATATGAGAAAGTCCAATTTTCCAATTTTCTGCAACCCCACGATAGCAAGGTGCGCATCGTTCGGTTTTGCCAAATGCCAAGGAACCTTGCTCCGTGGTGGGGGCAATCCTTTTTCTCTTCGGGTCCAGACACCATCGGGACCGCGATAATCAGGCAAACCACTTTCAGTACTGATTCCTGCACCCGTAAAAATAACTAATTTCTCGCATTTTGCGATCCATTCAGCCGCCAAATTAACTTGCTCGTCACTCATCGTAGAAATCCCCTTTACTTCTTAAATTCTTAATCACTTGATAAAAAATTTCATAAACCAAATAACGAATTTTTCCTATAAATTATGAATGGTTTTGTCAATGTCTCGTTTTAATGAATACAAGGAATTAGTTCTCAAAACAGCTCAGTACATGCAAGAAAAAAAACTTGTCATAGGGTCAAGCGGGAACATCTCCTGCTTAATTCCGGGTGAAAATCTAGTAGCAGTAACCCCTTCAGGATTAGAATATGACCATTTATCATCATCAGACATGTGCATCGTTGATCTTGATTTTAATAAAGTAGAGGGTCCACACATGCCATCGGTAGAAACTCGAATGCACCTTGCAGTTTACAAGAATCGACCAGATGTAAACGCCGTCATTCACACACATCAATGCTACGCAAGCGTTTTGAGCATAATAGGGGAAGAAATTCCCGCAATTTACGACGAACAAGTAGCATACATCGGCTACGAAGTCGCATTGGTAAAATATGGAATGTCCGGGAGCCCAGAATTAGTAGAAAATGTAACAGAGAAATTGGGAAATAATTGTAACGCTTACATCATCCAAAATCACGGAGCACTCTGCTTGGGAATAAACATGAAAGAAGCACTAAAAGCCGTTGAGGTCTTAGAACGGGTGGCAATGAATTATTATCTTGCACTCGTTTCGGGCAAACCCATTACAAAGGTTCCCGAACCTATTGTCAACACGATGATGGGAAAATTAAGAACAGAACAGAAAAAGGAAAAACGTCGTAAGAAAAAAGTGGCTCGCCAATAGACCTGAGCAACACGTAATCTTTTTTTTCTGTGAGGGGAAGAAGCATGAGCATGAATGAAAATTATCAAAAAGACTTTTTACTTTCAGATGAAGATAAAAAATTTCGCAAGGAAATCCAAGATTTTGTAGAAAAAAAAATAAGACCAGTCGCAGATGAAATCGAAAATACCGATGATTTTTCCTATATTCGCAAGATCTATAAACAAATGGGTGAGGAAAATCTCCTGTCCTTGCCCTTTAAAAAATATTACAAGGGATGGTTGAAAAATCCAGGTGTTATAAACTCGACTTTGCTTGCAGAAGAAATTTGCAGGATCAGTGCGGCTCCCGGAATTGCATTTGGAGCTTCAATGTTTTATGGAAAGGCCTTATACGTCGCAGGGAATGAACAAGTTCTGGAGAATTACTTGAAACCGATCACGACAGGGGAGAAAATGGGGGCGATTTGCATAACAGAACCGTCAGTTGGTTCTGATACCGCCAACATGCAAACCAACGCAGTTTTAGACAAGGACGAATGGATAATAAATGGAAAAAAACGTTTTATTACAAATGCTGGAGAAGCTGAACTGAACATCGTATACTGCGTGACAGATCCAGAATTAAAAGCCAAAAGGCGGCACATGTCAGCCATAATTGTCCCAAAAGATGTGAAAGGATTTAGAACTAAGCAATATAAGTTCATGGGACGACGTGGATTTCGAAATGGAGAAATTATTTTGGATGATGTGCGTGTTCCAAAGGAGAATTTGGTGGGAAATATTGGAGATGGACATAAGATTTTAATGACACAGTTCAATACAGAACGAACCACTATTGCTGGTCAATGTATTGGAATCGCCACGGCAGCATTCGAAGAAGCCAAAGATTTTGCAAGAAACAGGACACAATTTGGAGAGAAAATAGTTCAAAAACAAGCAATATACTTAAAAATCGCAGAGATGGCAACGAAATTGGATGCGACCCGCCTACTTTGTTACAGGGCTGCAAAAATGGTAGATGCAGAATTGCCGGGCAGAAAAATCATGAGAGAGGCGGCAATGGCCAAGCTACATGCAAGTGAAGTTGCAAAAGAAATTTGTGATGATGCACTTCAAATTCTCGGAGGAGAAGGGTGGACTAAGACGGGATATGGGACCAAGTATCACGTTGAACGATACTATCGAGACATCCGCATTCATCTCATCGGTGGAGGCACGAGTACTATCCAAAAATACGTGATCGCGTCCAAGGAATTGAATTTGCCCCTAAGACTTTAAATTCGTCATTATCTTCGCATGTTAGAAAAGAATTTATTAGATTTGATATAAATAAAGAAAAAGGTTCAAAAATAAAGAAAACATTTATCAAAATTAGAAATTTCAAAGAGATGATTGAAATGGCACTAGGAATCATTTTATTAAAGTGGGAAAATGAAGTCGGGACTTCGCTTATTGCTCAATTTCCCGAACGATATCGCGTAACCGAAAAATTATTAATGAGCATTTATTCCACTCATAGATTATCCACAAATGACCCTTCCTTTGCAACTACGACTCAGCCCAATATGAGAGTCCTTAGTTTTTTCTCGGGCTTAGATATCAATAACTGTGTAGGTGCACCAAATTATATCGTGGCATTATTGCTTCGAAAGGACGAAAATCCCAACGACTTTAGAGATATTTTAAAATCGGCAGCAGGAGAAATCTTGAGCAATTTAGATGCAAATATCTCTCATACGAAGAAAACTCTTGAAAAGACATTTGATAAAATGAGAAAAGCAAGTAAAAAGAAAAAGAAATAATTTATTCTTCTTTTAATAATTCAGATTGCATGAAACTAGGGAAATGAGAATTTGCAAATCGGATGCAATTGTTGATATCGTTTCTATACGTGAGTAGAAAGCCGATATTAAACAGTTCGCTGAAACTTTTTTTAGTCAAAGAACCAGAAGAAAATAACGCTTTTTCCTTGTCCGAGATAATGACGAGTGAATTGGTACTCGAGTTAGTGACTGATTTTATGACGGTATCTGACTTGAGCGCCTTCAAGACATTGTGAAATTCCTTGTCTTTAATGTCCTGTTTATCCAAGGTACAAATGGTCACTTGAACGGATTTTGACTTGTCAATCAACTTTCCAAAATACTCTTGGTCAAGGATGGGAGATACGATAAGAAGCTCTTTTTTCGCAGAAGAAATCAGTTCATCAGTCATTTTCCTTAAATTCTTAGTTTTTGCGACCTCTTGCGATGTAACGGTTTGGTACTTATCGAAAATCGAAATTATTTGTTCCTGAAGAGCCTTTACTTCCTTCTTAAGTTGCACGTTTTTTTGGTAATATTCCTTACTCATCTGTTTAAGTGATTCAATCTCGATTGAGCGATCATCGTCGGCCATTTAATTATTCTCCTTTATTTTGGAATCGATACTACATCATTCTCAACTTTGACCAATCCACGTCTTTCAAGCATCATGGCAATTCTTCGTGTATTTGCAACCGATTGTCCGATGGCTTTAGCAATTGTTTCCAACGGGGTCGGTCCTGCTTCATCTACTATTACAAAGATTTTCAAATTAGGATCGGTTTCAAAAATCTTTTTCATATTTTCAATGAGTTCTTTATATCTTTGGACTTGGGCAGTTGCATCGGTCAAGTCTTTTTGAAGCTGGGAATGCTCACTCGCCATTGCTTCCAATCGCTTCATTTCTTCTTCGAAACCCTTTTTAATATCTTCTTTTTCGCGCTCAAATTGACGAACTAATTGTGCTTGACGACTTTCGAGTTCTCGAGTTACTTCTTCAATTTCGGCACTCTTTGCACGTTCCGCATCCATGAGTTTTTCTTGGAGTTCATCTTTCTCGGCACGTATTTTTACTAATTCGGAATTCAGGTCTTCGATCTGTTTCAGGTTCTTTTCTTGTCGCGCCATGAGTTTTTCAATTTTTTCTTCATTAACTTTGATAATATCATCGCGTTCCTTCAATTGGAGCGTTAATTCGGCTTCAAGTTCTTTAAAGTCAAACTCCGCCATTTCTTCCGTGAGTTCATCCATGTGATATTTTGCGCGAAGCTCATTCATTGTCTGCTTGAATTTATCATGAGTTTGCTTGATGTTTTCAAGTTCAGCCTCAAGAGTTTTAATCCGAGCATCTTTCTCAATGAGATCTTTCTCATAGCTCGCAGCTAAAACGCGTTCGGCTTCACCTCGAGTTTTTTCCAAACGATCTTGTAATGTGGCTATTTCAGTTTCAAGTTCTGAAATCCGTAAATCTTTCTCTTTCAGTTTAACCTCAAGCCCTTCTGAAGATTGAAGCCGTGCTCTGAATTTTTCGTATCGATCCTTTATCACGGAAAGTTCGGTTTGTAACTCGGTCAACTTAAAATCCCGTTCATTAATTTGATCTTCAAATGTAGCAATTTGAGCACGTTGTCTTCCAATAATTGAACGTAGCTCGATAACATCTGTTGGAAAATCAACCATTCCTTCAATTTTTTCTTCTAATTCCTTAATTCTTTTTTGTGATTTATTTAAATCATCTCTCAATCGTGAATTTTCAAGTTTCAGAGATTTTAATTCATCCATTATTTTTGCTTGCTTTTCTTGCTTCTTGTCATATTGGGAGATCATGTCATCTATATCGGGCATAAAATCACCTTATTTAACTCAATTGTCATGATAATTCTTTTTATAATTTTGCCTTGTAAGTTTCCTTTTCTTTTTCAAGTTTTATTAAAACAGTCTGAAAAACCTGTTCGTTAATTTCTCCTTTCGAAAATTGACTAATTAGAAGATTTATTTTATAATCGATATTTTCAATTTTAGCATTTAGCTCTTCAGGACTTAGACCTTCGGCTTCAGAAATTGGTTCTTTTTCAGGTTCTTGCGATCCAACCTGCACTTGCGTGCTGACTTCACCCTCAGGTTCAGGATTTGTGGTTGTAACCTCTTCTTTTTCAGAAGTAGATGTCATTCCACCTACACCAATGATTGGTGGAGGACCTTCAACGAGAGGTGGAAGAGTTTTTGCGGGTTCTTTCGCTTTTTCTTCTTTCTTCTTCCTCAGCAGCTCTTCTTCTTCCTTCTTCCTCAGCAACTCCTCTTCTTCCTTCTTCCTCAGCAGCTCTTCCTCTTCCTTCTTCCTCAGCAGCTCTTCTCTTCTTCCTTCTTCCTCAGCAGCTCTTCTTCTTCCTTCTTCCTCAGCAGCTCTTCCTCTTCCTTCTTCCTCAGCAGCTCTTCCTCTTCCTTCTTCCTCAGCAGCTCCTCTTCTTCCTTCTTCCTCAGCAGCTCTTCCTCT
>JALGVI010000145.1 GCA_029838215.1 Candidatus Helarchaeota archaeon
TTGCGATGTTTAACTTCCGAAGAACCATCTTGGATGGGACGCCGCTTGCAGTCCAAAAACGCCTGCGATAATATTGTGCAATTTCTTCCTCATATTTTTTATTTTTTTCAGTAAAACGTTTTTGAATGCGATCTAACTTACCTAGGTCTCCTGCTTCACGGATGGCTAATAGACGCTGGAGATTAAAGATCGTTTCTCCAATGTCAAGCATTCGTTGCACGCTAAGATCTTGACCGGTTACTAGGTTAAAGAGCTCGAGCAGCTCATGGGGCTCAAGAAAACCTTGAGGCGCTATCCCAAATTTACAGGTCGCCAAGCAGTCGATAAACGTGTTGAAATCTTGATTGAGCTTGATGTATTGAGCATTGCTACTCGTCATTGTCAACTCAAGATCTTTTGAACCCATTAACTTGGTCATTGTCTGTCCTTGGAGATGGTCTGCACCGCGACTCGATGTAGAGTATGCCAAGTCCATTCCCGTGCGTGGATCATGCTGGGGAATTTCAAGCCCTTTACATTGCATGGCAAACTCTCCTGCTCCTTCTCCAATGGACTCGCTTGCTTTTCGCACGCCTTCACCAAGGAGCTTACCGAGTCCTTCTTCACGGTTAGCGATAGCGTGAACCAATTCGAGCATCTTCTTACCATCTCCCCACTCGATTTTCTGGTCGATTAGACCTTTCTCAGAGCATTCCATGATAAATGCAAGCACGCCACCTGTGGAAATGGTATCCATTCCATGATCATTGCAGGCATGATTAATTTCAATGATGTTCTCAAGATTCTTGTTCAAGCAGTTGGTTCCAAGAGCTCCGAGCGTTTCATATTCCGGACCATGAACGAGCTGATCCTTGTAACGAATGATCCTGCCACACCCAACGATGCAGCGATTACAATAATATTGCTTTTCAAAATATTTGCGTCGTAGTTCTTGTCCCGAGATTTTCACGTGATCTTTCCAATATCGGAGTGACCAATTCTTGATACCAATGTTCCGCATGAGATGAGAGATACCAAACAGGGCACTGGTACCGAATTTCTTGTAATTATCGATCATTACCTTCTTCAAGATGTTCTTTTCTGTTTCTGCAACGAATTTACTGACCAAATCCTTGAGATCATCCGGTTTTGCAACGGATACCTGTCCTTTACCTATTGCAACTATCGCCTTTAGATTTTTCGAACCCATCACGGTACCCATTCCGGTTCGTCCTGCATTGCGTTCATCCCCATCAACAATTGAAGCAAATTTCACGCCGCGCTCGCCTGCTTGACCAATCATTACCATTCTCGAATTCGGATGAGTGGATTCAAGAATCTTCTTGGTTTCATAGGTACCCTTCCCCCAAAGACCTGTAGCATCCTTGAGCTCGACCTTTCCTTCATCAATCAGGAGATAAACTGGACTAGAAGCACGCCCTTGAACGACAACACCATCAAATCCTGCTTGTTTCAGCTTGGCACCAAAATGCCCACCACAAGATGAATACCCCACGATACCCGTAAGAGGTGATTTCGCAATGACCGTGTGCCGTCCACTCATTATGGTGTTTCCCGTGAGAGGTCCCGTCATGAAAACCAAGATATTTTCCGGTCCTAAAGGGTCAGCCTTTTCAGGTAACAGGTCCCAAAGAATCTTTACGCCGACGCCCAAGCCACCCACGTATTCCTTGTATTCAGGAGGAAAATCTCGGGGGTCGAGCTTGTTTTCCGTGAGATCCACCCACAAGATTTTTCCAACATAACCGTCAGCCATTTTTACCACTTCAGACTGATCCCTAGAACAGATTCATGTTCATTACATAATCAATCAAGAATTCCATGAGATCCTGGAAAGTTGCCTTCTTCTTAATGTCGCCCTTCTCGATCCAATAATCTATTAGCCTCGGAATCTCAAAGAAAGGATTTATCTCTGGCTTCCAGCCATCTTGGAAGAAATCCTTCGAGGACTCCAACAAGCGATACGTGTCAGCACGGCGTTTCGTGACTTCTTTGATCTTCGCATTAGAGAAGGAATGGTGCTGATAAAGATAGGCCGTATCTATCGGAAGTTTCATGCCACCTTCTTCTTCCTCTGTTTCTGTTTCCTCTTCGCCGCCTAACCCCATTTCTTCCATTATACTCCCCAAGGGCTCAAGTCCTCGTAAAGAAGGCATGTTATCAAGAAGTCTCCCAACGGATTCCGTTATCTGTTTCAATCGAGACGCAGGTACCGACCTCTTCGGATTATACGGATTGATTTCACATTTATCCGCCACCATGTTAACAAGATCACGCATCTTCAACGGATAGTCATCGCTTATGATATAAGATTCGCCAAATTCACCACGTTCCATGAGCAAGAGCGTGCCACTGGCAAGGTCCTTTGGATGCACTAAACCCAGCTTTAAGTTGCCATGCTCGGGCAAGAGAACCAAGAGACCAAATGAAGCCATTTGTGCAATTTCCTTGAACATGTAACGATTTAATTCATCATACACTAATGCTGGTTGGATGACGATCATTTTTTCTTTGAAAAGTTCCATCGCCAAATCGTATTCTTCTGCCTTCGTCCGAGTGTAAGAATCTTTGAGAACGCGCTCATCACTCTCAACCGTCGGAATGTCATCATCCTTTCCACCATGTATGGCACCCGAAGAAACCGTGATGAAAACCGCAAGCTCGGGATCTCCCTTGAACTGCTCAATGAGATGTCGCGTACCATCTAAATGAACCTTCTGATGCAATTCCGTCGCCATGACATCAATGATCCCTGCACAATGTATTACTGCATTCGGATGTAAGTCCTTAAACTTGGCTTGAACATCTGCCTTATCCGAAATATCACACTGTATGAAATTTGGGTCATGTTTAGGCAAGTCACGGATGTCCGTAGGAATCATCCGGTAACCAAGCTGCTTGCCAAGCTCACAAACAGCACTACCGTAAGAACCTGCTGCACCCGTAACTAAAACTTTCTTTCCCATTTCAACATCACCTATTGAACTCATATCTAATTACGTTAATCTGATAAATGATCCAATACTCATGCGTTCGTGTATATTAAAAATAACTCACGAACAATCCCGCATGATAATCTAGTTCATGTCACTTATCTATATGATCAGATCTTAGGATCATGGAATTTTTTAACATTTCGTAATTTGTGACAATTTGCGAAAGTAACATTGGAAGACTTTTTCTCGTGCCGTGAACATCATTCAAAACATGGACAAATTTACATTAATAAAACAGGGTAATTTTCTTTATAATTGCGTGATTTCAAGCGCGGTCGATGATGTATTTCTCATTGCAAACAATTCCGCAAACGTGACGATGTTCAACTGCACGGTTAACAATATTGAAATCAATACTACTGCTACCATTGAAGCAGATCATTGTTCCATTGTAAAGGATATGGCAATGACGTTTGGATATGTCTTGCTTCGGGAAGGTGCAAACTTGACCTGTTATAATAATACTCGCATCGAAGGAAACTGTTGATCAGGAAAGAAAAATAAAATCAAATTTGACGGAGAAAAATGAAAAACCACAGGGAAGTCACCTAAACCAAGAAAGTTCTCTAAACCAAAAAAATCTGTAAAAAAAACGAAAAAAAGTAAAAAGAAAAAAAAGAATTAGGTTTTTTTCAAGGCACGTGCGAGGAAATAGTGACCAAATGGGATGAAGCCAAGAATATTACAGGCGATTAGAAACACGCATGCGATTTTATAGGTTCTTATTTCTAGAGAATTTCCCTGCATGTAAAGATAAATTCCGTACAGAATTGCACCAACTACGATGGAAATGACTGTCTGGATGGGGCCGAAAATGAGCGGAAACATGCCTAAAAATACCATTGATGAAGCAGGAATTAATGGATTAAATCCTCCCCACGTAACAGAATTAATGGGAACGATGAATAGTAACAATGCAGTTGCTATTGGCGAGAAAATGAAGAGCCTTTCAGCCCACTTTTGCACGGTTTCACCGGTGGCTTGTTCGAATTGGTCAGGAGCGATTAATTTCAGCACGATGTATTGATAGATTTCAGAGATAATGAACAGACCAAAGAGAATCGAAAAACCAACAAATGCCGATACCAACAGGAGAGTAAGGAATAAATCTTGCGTTAGATTTGATATGGATCCGTAGCTGATGAAAAATAGAACGAATACTATTAACATTCCTCCGATATAGCCTATCAAACCAATAAGAAATGCCAGCTTGCTTTTTTGGCTTGCTTCTTTCATGTCTGTCATTTTTCAAAATCACTATCCTATAGAAGTTTGATGAAGTAATTGTAAGGTCTTAATCAATTTAACGATTTTATTTGTTTTGTTTTCTAATTAAAAGAATTTAGAGAAATAGGACGAACTCAAGCATGAATGAAAACGGATTAAATTAATTTGCATGAAATTGCTTAATTTCTTACGTCTTTTAATTCCTAATTATAATATGATGAAATGAGGTAAGATCTTATCATGTTTTTTGAGCTTGAAGGAAAATCACTTCCACTTGTCTCCATTGGCACGAGCCCCTTTATTGGCGCGGGACAATTTGGTGCCCGTGGCAGAGAATATCGCCAAAAATTCTTTAATAATGCCGAATTGATGGCGGAACTGTTAATCGAAAGCCATAAATATGGGTGCCGTGGCGTGGAAGCCATTCCTGCTGGAAAAATACTTGATGCCGTGAGGATTGTAAAAGATCAACTGGCGGATTTCGTGTTGACGGGAAGCACGT
>JALGVI010000073.1 GCA_029838215.1 Candidatus Helarchaeota archaeon
CGGGAGTTGCCCAACGTCCCATTACACCTTCTTCTTCAAATTCCTTCTTGACGACATCGAAAGAAACACCTCTTTCCCGAGCATTTTTAGTCACGTCGCTTACAAGCATTGGCGTGTTGGTTGCACCGGGCGAAACACTATTCACGCGAACATTATAAGGTGCCAAATCAAGGGCCAATGCCCTCGTCATGCCCAAAACACCCGCCTTTGTCGAGCAATAATTCGCGTGATTGACCTGACCTATGTGTCCCGCTACAGAAGCCAAGTTTACGATCACGCCCGCTCTCTGCTTTTTAAAATGTGGAATGGCATGCTTGCAACAGAAAAATACGCCCTTTAAATTCACGTTGATGAGCAAGTCATAATCCTCTTCCGTGAATTCTTCTGGAGGTCCGACACGCACGACACCAGCATTATTTATCAGGATGTCAATCCTTCCATGCTCTTTAACAACGTCATTGATGACTTTTTCGACTTCAGCCGCTTTAGACACGTCGAGTTTTACGAACTTGACATTCGCATCTGGCATTTCATTCTTGATGAGACCTATCGTTTGCTTTCCTCCCTCTTCATCGATATCCGAAAGCACTTGAACCGCACCTTCACGTGCAAACAGGATGGCTGTTGACCGTCCGATACCCGAAGCCGCCCCTGTAATGAATACAATCTTTCCTTTTAATTTCATTAAATTCACCAAAATTAATCTGTCATTAACTGATTCATTCAGCGAAAAATCTTCATAAAGAACATTCTAGTCGGTTCTCTTAAAAATCACTCGAGATGACATCTTGATCGAAAACTGCAGGCAAGGACGATCACGGATTCTCCCTTGATTCTTTTTCAGGCGTTTTTACCTCGATGGCATCGGTCGGGCAATTACTGGCACAAATAAAACAATGCGTGCACCACTCCCAACGCACGGGATCTGCCTTGCCAGTTTCAGGATTGATGACATACACTTTCTTCGGGCAAAGGTCCACGCATCTCTCGCACTCCTTACCGATGCATCTATCGGGATCGACAACTATGTGCATTTTTCCATCAACTTTAAATTTTAAGCAAAGAATTAAATAAGTATCGTGCGAAATTCCATCACGTCTTTTTAATATCTGCCGGTGTTAACATGAGCGAGAACTTGAAGAAACTGAAGGATTTTATCGTCGAGCTCGAAAAGGAAAATGCTCTCGAATTGGCAAAAAAAGTCATTGATGACAAGCAAGCCACGGCTAAAGACATGATTGATGTCATCACCGAAGCATTGGGTCGGATTGGCGAGCTATATCAGGAAGAAGAATATTATCTTGCCGAACTCGTGTATGCAGGCGACATTGCAAAGACCCTGATGAATTATTTAGAACCGCTTTTGGTCGGAAATGCCGAGAAAGACGCCGCAAAGAAAATCGTGATCGGTACCGTGCAAGGAGACATGCACGACATCGGCAAGAACATCGTTGGCACTTATGCTCGCGGGGCGGGATACGAAGTGATCGACCTCGGAACGGACGTGTCCGCCGAGAAATTTGTAAACAAGGTCGAGGAATCAAATGCACGGATCTTGGGAATTTCGTGCCTTTTAACGGCAACCGATGGCGAATTGAATAAGATATTTGCAGAATTGAAACAAAAGAATTTGGTCGACGTTAAAGTCGTAATCGGCGGTGCCGCAATGACCGAGAAAATGGCACGAGATCTCGAAGAAAAGAACGGAATCACGACGAAGTTCGCCTCAGATGCCATAACGGGCATCAAGATCTTCAACGAATTGATAGATTGATTTGGTTACTTGCCTATTTTTCCTTTATTTCAAGAGCCACTCAAGACCGAGAGAGCTGACCTTTTCTTTCGTCGGCAGTCCCGTTTCCTTGCTCCATCCGCGTTCCTCGTAATAGTCGTCAAGCATTTGCACGGCGATTTCGGGCGTGATCTCCACTCCGCCATAAAAATTTTGCAATTTCAACTGAATCTTGCCAAATTGCTTTGGTTCAAACCACACTTGCGGAAATTCATCATCGACCCTGGAAAAACCCTCTCTGGCGTTTAGAATTTTTAAAAGATTCCAACTGCGTTCTGCTGCCAATCGCAATTCATCGGGTGATGAATCAAATCCCGTGACCGCGTTGTAAAATGCCGTCACGGACTCCAAACCGTAAAAACGATTTACGTGAGCCCGCGCGCAGACACCCAATGACGTGAGAACGGAGTACCAGTCTTCAGAATAGCGAGTCAACCGCCCAACGTGGATGCCCATTTCTTTAATTGGGGGTTTATAAAGTCCGCCCATTGCCGATTCGGGAATGCCCATCCGGTTAAAATGCGTTCTGAACTTGTCCAGCGAACCGCCGGGAGACAGGTACGTGGGTGAGCCGCCTGAAGCAACGTGGGCACCTTTTGGATTGACCACCTGTTCAAACTCCATCGTTCCCATGCGCAGCATTCTGGGATCAAAAACCACGTCTAACCCCTTAATCACGGGCATGTCTTTTTCAATATCTTCATATCTTTCAGCAAGTTTTTTCCAGCCATCAGCCAAGATGTTCCCGAATCCCTCTCGATTCGCAATCATCTCTATCATCCTGCTCAAGGTGGCATAATCACGTCTCCATTTCATTCCCGTTAGGTCTTCCGTGAGAATTCCCCTTTCAAATAACTCCGTGCAAAAATCCAACAATGCAGTGATCGTTAGTGAGTCCAAGCCGTGCCTGCTGATGAGGTCAAAGCCCTTTACGGCTTCGTTATAGGTGTTCAGGTCGTCAAGCAATAACATGAAAAACGGATTGATGACGGAGGACGTATAATTTATCAGTCCTGAAAAATCGCCTTCTTTAATTTCGAGCACGTCCTTGTCCCCCAAAGGACAGGATGGACAGGCAATGCGACGTTTCTTCAACTTCCGCACGTAGGTGCGTTCACTGGCATGCTTGGCTTTATCCTTGCGACCTTGAGCACCCAGAAGAGCTCCTACGGGCGTTCCCCGTAACATCCCCAACTTGTGCAGGTCTTTTCTGTGCGGCCAATTTCGAATTCGGTCGTATAGTTTTCGAAAGAGAGCGTTGAATTCCTTCGGTCTTGCAATTTCGGTGCCTTTAGTCCCCTTGACCATGATGGCTTTCAGGTTTTTAAATCCCATTACAGCCCCAAGACCGCCCCTTCCAAAAGTTGATGTCTTGTCAATCAACGTGAGTGCAGATTTCACGAGGTTCTCCCCAGCTTTTCCAATTGCGATCACGCCGCAATCTCCAAACTTATCTTTTACCTGATCAGTCGTTTCCATGATGTCCTTGCCCCACAGGTTCCCTGCGTCAAGGAGCTCGAAATGCTCGTCCTGAACTGACAAGAAAACGGGCCTCTCTGCCGCACCCGAGATGATCAGGTGATCAAAGCCCGAGTGTTTCAAGTGCATTCCGAAACTCATGCTTCCGCAAACGTGCGCAATTGCCCCCGTGGCAGGAAACTTGCAGGTCCCAACGATCCTTGAGGACCCCGGCGTCAGTGTCCCGACAAGCGGACCGGCTCCGATGATTATCTTATTATCGGATGACAAAGCCTCGGTCTTTGGTTTGAGATGGTCAGCGGCGAGCTTGCAATTCATTCCGAAACCGCCAATGAACGACTGCACGTCCTTTAAATTTAATTCCTCGATTGAGAACTTGTTGTCCGTCAAATTAACACGCAGGATCTTCCCCGAATAGCCGTGCCACGACATCATTCTTCCGCCTCCACGAGTGACAGCGCGCCGTACAAGCAGTGCCGTGCGCAAATTCCACAATTCGTGCATTCTTCCAAGAAGGTGATTTGAGGCATCAATTCATGACAGATTATCCGAACGTGAGCGAGTTCAGGCGCAAATTTATCATGATACGTGTACGCACAGATGAATTGACAAATCCTGCAACCCGAACATTTCTCGACGTTAATGGCGATTTTTGAAATTGTCTTCCCCGACAAGTCAATCCGCTCTTTTCCCTTGATTTGAAAGATAAATTCATTTTTTTATATAGAAATCATTCATGATGATATTACCAATCATCCTTCCTCATCAAACCTTTTAATATTAGTTATTGCCTTACTTATTACAACATCAGAAATAGAGGATAAATTGCAATGAGTTTTATACATCATCCCAAGATCGAAAAATTTGCATATGACGAGAAACGCGTGGCTGAACTCATGAAAAAATACGAGCTTGACGTGCTGGTCGTTTCTACGCCTGAGAATATCTTCTATACTTCGGGCTTGCCCGTTCGACACGTTGCCAAAAATCCCATTTTGTTCGTTTTGGCAAATCAATATCCCACGATCGTCGTCATTGAGAAGAGTGGTCGTGAAAACTTGGTTCTCTGGGACATATACCAGACGAAGAGTTGGATTGAAAACACGAAGGGTGCTTCATCCATTAAGAGAGCCTTGAAACTCATGGTGAATTTCGTCAAGAACTCGCTTGAAGGCACGGGAAAGATTGGTGTTGAAAGCCGCATGCCTCTTTACCAATTCAACGCGTTGAAGAAAGCATTCCCCAAGGCAGAGTTCGAGATAAAAAATGCGGACAAGTTGCTCTTGGACCTACGCCTCGTGAAGAGCGATGAGGAAATTCGGCGCATTGCGGAATCCACGCGCATTGCGGAAAAAACCATTGAAACGCTCATTGCAAGCACGAAAGTCGGCACGAACGACCTTGACCTGATCAGGATCGCCAAGAAAGCAATGCTCGATGAAGGTGCCGATGGGTATGACCACGTTACAATGTCCATCAATGCAAGCGACCCTGAGCATCCCGGAATCGGCTTGACACTCAAGGAAGGCGACATCACGCGGTATGACATGGGCGCCATCTACGAAGGTTATAGTTCGGATGTAAGCCGGCACGCATTCATCGGGCAAGGTCCTGCTGAAGTCAAGGATCTCATTCGAGCTGTTGTTGCCGTGCAGGATGCGTGCGAACGTGCCATCAAACCGGGATACGTGCCGAAAGACCTATACACGCTTGCGCAAGAAACTTGGAAAGAAATCGGTCGAAAAGATCCGCTCATCCTGACCTGCCACGCCATCGGAATCGGTACCGAGGAATTCCATTTCTTCGACCCAATGACGCAAAAACCCGCCAAAATACCATTTGAGAAAAACATGACAATGGACATCGAAGCATGGACATTGATACCGAAACTTGGACTCGTCGGTAACGAAGATACCTATCAGGTAACGGCAACGGGCTGCAAGCGCATCAGCACGCTAAAAATGGACTTGTTCGAAGTCTAATCTTCATGACCCACGTCCAAGTTGCATCATCATGAAAAAAGATATTCATTTATCTGCGCGCATCCCGACCATATAAATACGGGCAAAGCCGTTTACTTTCTCTTAAGTCACGAACCTATCGAGTCGCGTCCGCTACTCTTCACATATCATTCTTTCAAGAATAACCTATTCCTAAAGTCTCCCATGCGAGCCACGGGCAAGGCAATCGCCGAACATCGCTCACAAATCGCCGTGATTTTTTACTTCCTTCCAATTCGATACTTGTGGAATTTCGTGAACGGCTTGAGATGCCATCGCTTCAGCTTCATGGAAGCCGTCAGGCATGTTTTTTATAGGAAGAAAATCAAGATCTCAACTAAAGACAAAATTCTTCACGCGGTCTTCCGCTTGGGTAAGTTTGTATTTAAAGCATGGACGCCGGAAGATCTTTCGCAATATTTTCCAGCAATAGAAAAGAGAGGAGAAATGCAACGACTGAAGAAGAATACTATGCTCGAATTATCTGGCTTAAAGCGATTATTTCAATTGTTTTATTCGTACTAGGAGCGGCGAATATAGCGATCGCTCTTGTATTTCAAGAAATGAACATCAGGATTGGTTTTCTCTTCATTCAGTATGACATTGTTACCGCTTCTTGTTTTAGCATTGTTCTTTTCATCATTGCTTTCATTCTATTGATAACAGGCCCCAGTTTTGATCGCAAGACGAGATTTTCTTCAGTCTACGAATATCGGCAGTATAAAAAAAAGCAGAAATTCAAGGTTTCATGTTCATTCAAGAATGAGATTGACTCGATGATCTCGGATTTAATCCTACAAGTCCTGAAGATGCATGATGAATATCATTCCATTGCAGGCGATGTATTTCCAGAATTCCGTAAAGAATTCGAAAACTTGTATAAACGTGTCGATGCCTATTGGTCATATCACCGAAAAATATTTGATTTCATATACCGGTTCCTTTACGTATCGGATGAGCTATTATCGGGCGTTTTCGTCCACGATGATCCCTTAAATATTCCAGAAAATCTGGGAATCGTCAAATTTGCATATAATTTTAGCTTCAGGTTCGAGATGAAAGGATTCACGTTGGATATAGTACAAAAAGAATTCACGCGGCTCAAGCCGAAAAATCAAGCAATTGCTCTTATCGAGGAAGAATTGATAAATCTTGCATTAAAATTCGGTGAAAATGAACAATATTTCAAGGCAAGATTCTGGGATGAGGTTCGCGATCGAAATGTCGAAATATGAGTTGAATGTCTTCACTTCCCCTATCGTTTTATTTTATCGGGCAAGTAGAAATCATACTTTTTTCGCAAGATCTTGGTCTTGATGAACCGGTCCATTCGTCGAAATCCTTGAAAAATTACCCAAATTCGCTTGTCACCTTTATAATAAGACTCGATTTCTTCCAAAGTGAATGGTTCCATTTCGAATTGTTTCCCTTCGTTCGTGAAGAACTCGTTCACGAGGTCGATCAAGGAAGGCACGATTTCCGGTAATTGTTCCTTGTAGAAGTTTGCGAGTAAATCCGTGACGACGGACCTGAAATCATAGTACCTGTCGACCACCTCTTGAAGGAAAAGTAATTTTAAGAGCCATCGCAACCCCGAAGGCGCGCTCTTTAAAAATAGAACGGGTTCCATCGCTTCTTCGCCATCAATTCGGAATAACGGCGTCGATGTGTCAACGTACGAAAGCCTGGCTTGTTCCGTGACGCGCGGGTCATTTTCGTCATAATCGACCACGGCCCAATTTGATATCTGCCCGTCAAAACCGATTTCTAAATTGGGCACTTTTTTCTGGTTGAAGTCCCATACTTTCGTGAGTTCTTTCAAGATCAACCCGACCAGAATCTTTATCTCTTCATCGCTGACGTGATGGATTACCTGATTACCGATGGAAGCAGGATTCAACTTCTCCTGCACGCAAAATAACGTGATTTTCTTTTTTTTCTTGCCTGAAAACACCCAGTCCGTTCCATACGGGGGAACGTTGATCCCGACTTCTTCTTTTAGCAGGCGATTGTATTCGTTATAGGCATTGACGTGCCTTGCTACCTGTTCTTCCGTGTCAAATATCGGGAGCCGTTTGAAAGCCAATCCTTCATTTTTTTCGGTTAAAATTTCGAATACGAGACTTATTTCACCAAATCCGAGAACTCGAATGGGAACGGGGCCGTCCTCGGGTTGTCTCGTGTCAAGCATCCGTTCGAATTCTTCCAAGAGCTCGTGATCGATCTTCATTTTTCCAAATCCCCTCCTATTTTCTCATTTCGGCATCGGTAATTTTTTAAGTGCGACATCCAATCGTGAGAGAATTTCGTCAATGTCGTCCGATTCCACGATGAGAGGCGGCATTAATTTTATGGTTTTCTCATTATTTCCGCAAAAATCTGCAAGAATGCCATTCTCGATCATGCTCAGGGTATAGCCCAGCCCGTACCTGTCGTTGATGAATTCCACGCCCCACATTAATCCACGTCCTCGAACGTCAGTTATCAATTTTCCGAATTCTTCCTTGAATTCCATCAGTCCGTTTCCCAATTGTCTGCCCATTTCCCTGACGTGTTTTAAAAATGCGGGTTGCGAAATGATTTCGAGCATTCTTCGACTCACGTAGCAGCCCAATTCTGAACCTCCCGTCGTGCTGATGTGGAGAAATGGATCGTCCTCGAAAACCTCCTCGATGAATGGCTTGTAACTGCAGGTGGCAAGCGGATAATACCCTGCAGTCATTCCCTTGGCAAGAACCACGATGTCAGGGACAATCTTGGCATCCTCGTATAGACCTCCATCCAAAGCCCATGGATGCCCCGTTCTCGCCAAGCCCGTTTGAACCTCATCGGCGATGAAAAGCACTCCCTTCTCATCACACAGTTCCCTTACTTGAGGAAAATAATCCTTCGGCGGGATCAGGATGCCTCCCGTTGCGGGAATGGGCTCGAAAATGCAACACGCCGTTTCTTCATCAATTACCTTCCGGAAATCATCTATATCGCCGAATTTAACTTTATGAAAGTCTGGCGGGTTCCAGAGAAATGCGTCCTTGAATCGCGGATCCCCTGCCCCCAATGCAAGACCCGTCACGCCGTGATATGCCGTCCATGCAGAGATGATTTTCTTCCGCTTGGTCGATGCCCTTGCCAACTTGATGGCGAGATCAATTGCTTCGCCGCCACCCACGCAGAATTGCGTTTTTGAAATGTCTCCCGGAAGCAGTCCTGCTAGCTTTCTCGCAAGAAGCGCCCTTTGCTCGCTGAGAAGGTGGTGATCGCCAATGTTTAGCCCGCCATCTATCCCTTCCTTGAGAGCTTTAATGATCTCGGGATGGTTGTGTCCCAAGTTGAATACGCCTCCACTCGTCCTGCAGTCGATCAAAACCCGTGGTGGCTTGTTCTTGCGGACACCTTCCAACGTGGTAATCCGAATGCCTTCTCTTTTACCTTGAATGACACCAAAGCCAATACTCTTGAAAAAGTTGGCTTTTGGCTCTGAAACATGTCGGGCATAATCCTTGATGAGAGACCTCTGACTTTCGGTCCCGATAACCTGCTTTTCGGGAGACATGAACATCACTTGTCCTAATTGAGAGAATTTTGAAATGATTCTCCTGCGATCTTTTTTCCCGTCCTCCCGACTTAAATCTTTCCCTTACGGGAAATTTCAGGGGAAACAAGCATTCGATAGGAGCCCTTCCGTTCTCGTCTGGCTGAGATCGGGCGATCTCAGGTCCGACAAATTCCGATTCCATTCCTCCACGGCAAATTCTGGCTTGTAATCCCTGAATGCCGTGGGCTTGTTGATCAAGTCGGGGCGATGTACTTTCACGGCGGTCAGAGCCGTCAGGAGCTCGATGCACTTCAATTTTCCGATGCACATCCGCGAATTCTCGCGCCCCCGGTTGTTCATTCGATCCGCGTGGTACACGACCTTGGCGGGCGAAAAAGCCCGCTCGATTTTCGTCCGAAAATTCAGGAGCCGCTCCAAATGTGGGTGCATTTCGGGCGGAACCTGCGAAATGTTGAGGTACTTGCGGGGGCCAATTTGGATCACGTCCTGCTTGATGTTTTTCCTGGCGCAAATCAACGGGACGATCCCGGCAGCGGCCACCAAGTTCAAGGATTTCTTGGAGTAGGGGCCGGCATCCGAAAGCAGCATCTTGGAGGGTGGGAGCCTGAGGGTTCGCAACTCCTGAAATGTCTCCCTGAAGATCGGATTGTCATTTCGATTGCCGGGAAAAGATTGATAATGAACCGGCAGGTTGTATTTGGCACAGATGAAGGAGGAGTCCACGTACCCCAAGCCGCGAAATTTCCCGACGTGCTTGTATTTCCCGGCCTCCGCGTCTGCAAAAGCCTTCAACGTTTTATTCTTGTTTTTGGCGCAGTTACTTTCCAAGAAGCGTCCGTCCCAGATGATGATCTTGCAATCGATCACCTTGTAACGGATGCCCTCCTGAACCAACGTGAAAGAGTAATCTTGAATGTTCCGGCTCCCGAGATGGTAGACTTGCTGTCCGTAATGTCCCGGATCTGGAATACTTTCCGGAGGAATTCCCACGGCATCAATCAGCCCCGGCGTGTATCTCAAGGCATCAATCCAGCGTTCAAACCGCCACACGCCGCGCTTGTACCGGGCCATTTCCAGCCGGAACACGTCGGCCATCGATAAATCCTGATAGAGCCGCTCTTGGAACGCGGTCAGGGGGAGCTCGTCCCAAAATTTCAGCGAATTAAACCGGAACAGGTATTCCAAATAGCCCGTGGAGCTCTTATGGGCTTGTAAAGCCCGGTACTCGACCAACTGCCGGAAAGAGGGCGGGATCGGAGGCAAGTCAAGTTTTTGTCGGTAAGGGAGCTTGAAGCCCCCGGGTAGACCGGTTGCCGGACTTACAAGGAACCGGCTCAGATGCACTTGCTTTGGGGAAAAAAACATTTTTTTCACGCGCTTTTTTCTTCTCTTGATCCCCATGCCGCCCAACTCTTTTTCTACTCGGTATCGATCCCGCGGTTTGGACATGTCAAAGTAGTGGATTTGGGGAGTTCCCAAAAAGTCGGGGACTTGCATCTGAATGAGCTTTCTCTTTTTCCAGACCAAGATGAACATGGTTAATATCTTGCGACCTCACCTATAAGTGTCTTTTGGCTTGGGTTACAAGCCTTGAAATGAGACTCCATTCTCTAATTTTCTCAAAGTACGTGTTCATCTCAGGAAAAGTTGGACTCGCTAGACCCCTCCCTGAATCGAAATTTCATCCGTCAAAAAGATTTATATTTGACAATAAGGTTAAAAAACGTGATCAGATTGATTTAAAAATTCTCTCAATTATTCTAGTAATAATTTTTTTACAATTATATTTTGGATGTTTTAGCATGGCTAGACCTCTTTGGTTTGTTGAATTACTCAAGAAATTATTTCGGACTCGGCATTTCCTAGCTCGATTAACAAAAGTTCCAATTCTTGGAAGCATGATGAAAATGATGATTTTTGAGGGAGATCATCTGGTCTGTCTACCAAAAGATCATTTAATTCAAATTAATCAATCTGTTGAAGTCGATGAAAATACCGTTTTACCATCTCAAGTAGTTGAATATTTCATCAAGAAAGCAAAATATAGATGGATAATGAATTTTTGCATTTGTCGTGAATCAAATAAATGTAAGGATTATCCCCGAGAGCTAGGCTGTTTATTTCTCGGTGAAGCCGTTTTAGGAATTAATCCAAAACTTGGTCGGTTGGTTTCTCGAGAGGAAGCCATTGAACATGTAAAAAAATGTCGTGAAGCAGGACTAGTTCATTTCATAGGAAAAAATAAACTGGATTCGATATGGTTAGGGATCGGACCTGAGGAGAAACTCTTGACTATCTGTTCTTGCTGTCCTTGTTGTTGTATTTCGGGGGGATTAAAATACATGTCAAGTCAAATTGCTGACATGTATTCAAAGTTAGGTGGAATCGAAGTCAAAGTAACAGATCTGTGCGTCGGATGCGGAACTTGCACTAAAAATGTTTGTTTTATGGATGCCATTCAATTAATAGATAATAAAGCCGTTATAAATTCAAAGAAATGCATGGGTTGCGGTCGATGCGTGGATATTTGTCCCAGAAAGGCAATTCAACTTACCATGCACGACCCATCTATTATTCAAAAGACCATCAATAATTTATCTAAACGTGTTTCAGTCACATAATTCTAACTGAAATTTTTTTTCATTCAATTCAAGCATTGTAGCATTTTTCTTTCCTCTTTATTTATTATTTAAAAATGTGAAAGCATACATTGAATTAACAATTAATTTGGATAATTTTCAAAATTAACAATAGACTAAAGCCATTCTTAAAATTTAAAAATTTACAAAACAAAATAATTCAAGATTGAAAAAATAAATGATGTCGAAGAACGGAACGGAGCAATCCAAATGACAATACGGAAAACATTGAGTAAATATTGGTGGGAAATCATTTTAGCAGTCTTCTTGCTTTCGCTCTCCATGTTTGGTTATTTCATTCATTTCACGATCTTTCTCGACCTGTACCACATCTTGATTTTCATGATCGGAGACATCGCCTTCATTCCAATTGAAATATTGGTGGTGACGTTAATCTTAGACCAGATATTGAATTGGAGAGATAAGCAATCCTTGCTAAAGAAGTTGAACATGGTCATTGGCATGTTTTTTAGAGAAGTTGGAATCGAATTGCTCAACCGGTTTGCAACCAAAGATCCGAATAGGGGTAGAATTTGCAAGGAGCTCCAGATAGAGCAAGGTTGGCCAAAGAAGAAATTCTCGCGCGTCGCGAACAATCTTCACACAAATGAAATCACGATATCCATCGGAGACAGCACCGAGTTACAGGATTTAAAGAGGTTTCTGGTGGAAAAGTGGAACTTCTTGCTGGGACTGCTTGGAAATCCCAATCTATTGGAACACGAATCATTTATCGAACTTCTCTGGGCGGTATTCCACCTATCAGAAGAATTAGCGAATAGAAATGATTTAGAACACATCCCTGATGCTGATCTAGAGCACTTAATCGGAGATATTAAACGCGCCTATAAATTTCTTACTACGGAATGGCTTGCATACATGCATCACTTAAGCAGGGAATATCCATTTCTCTTCTCCTTTGCAATGCGGACGAATCCTTTCGATCCCAGTGCTTGTGTTGAAGTTCGCCCGTGATTTAAAATTGGACGAAAATTTCATTTAAGCTTCAAAAATGAAGCAACTCTTTTTTTTATCGTGAAAAGGACGCCTTTTCTTCCGACATTACAGACCAACGTTCGTCCAATTTTGGTGGCTTGTTGTTCCTGTTCGTGAATGTGTCCGCAGGCAACGAGAATGGGTTGGGTTTGTTCGATGAAATCCCTGAATTCAGGAACCCCAACCTGCCTTCCGTCATTGCAAGTGTCAACCGCCCCACGAGGAGGCACGTGTGAAACGATGACCAATTCCCGAGTGGAAGCTTTGCGCAATTTTTCACGGGCTTTGGGCAATGCTAATTTCAGGTCAACCTCATCACCTCCGAGTCCGAAAAAATCCAGTCCCTCAAATTTCATCAAGGCGAGATGGATGTTCACGGCATTTTTCAGATGCAAGTTCATGTCAAGTTGCTCTTCAGAATTTCCCCAAACGAAAAATATATTTTTAAAATGGAGATTCCTCAATCTTTGCTCCAGAGTTCGAATGTAACCGCCATCTTGCAAATCACCGCAGAGTAGCAATAGGTCAGGTTCGTGTATCTCCAATTTCTTCTTCACTTCAATGAAATGATTTTGAAGCCCCCATAATCCGTGAAAGTCCGAGAAAGCAAGAATTTTCATTTTAAATCAAAAAAAGAATTAAACGGTTTATTCCCGTTTCATGATAACTGCGGTTCCGATGCCACCGCCTCCACAGAGGCTGGCGATCCCCATGTGATTGTTTCGGCGAATCATTTCGTGGATTAGCGTCACGACGACCCTTATGCCCGTGCAACCAACGGGATGGCCCAGACCGATGCCGCTTCCATTCACGTTCGTGATTTCCCTATTCAGACCGATCAACTGCTCGCACGCAAGATACTGGGCGGCAAACGCTTCATTCAATTCGATGAGCTCGATGTCGGCAAGTTTCAAGCCCGTTCTTTTCAGGACCATTTTATATGCCCCTACGGGTGAAATGCCCATCAGGCTTGGTGGTGCGGTTCCGATACCCCAGTTTACGAAGGTGGCTAATGGCTCAAGTCCGAGGGCATCTGCTTTTTCTTTTGTCATCATCAATACAGCAGCCGCGCCATCATTTATTCCCGAAGCATTCCCTGCCGTTACCGTCCCGTCTTTCTTAAACGCAGGGCGAAGCCTTTGAAGCTGTTCAATAGTGAGATTCGGTCGAAAATGTTCATCTTTATCAAAAATGATCGGGTCCTTTTTTCTCTGCGGCACGGAAACGGGAACTATTTCTTTCTTGAAGAAGCCGTCCTTTGTCGCCCGTTCCGTATTGTGATGGCTGCGGAGTGCCACTTCATCCTGCATTTCGCGAGTTATGTTGTATTTTTCCGCCACGTTCTCTGCAGTGATTCCCATTATTTCGGGTCCACCTGCGTGCAATCCTCTCCAAAGGCTATCCACGAAAGTCCGATCACCATAACCGCAACCGCGTCTCGCTTCAAAGGACACAAATGGAGCATTGCTCATCGCCTCCACGCCGCCAACCAAGCAGATTCCCATATCATCCGTTGTATTCAGGAGCATTGCACAATCGATGAACGACTGCATGGCAGACGTGCATACCTGGTTGAGCGTGCTTGCAGGGACCGTGTCGGGAATGCCCGCCTGAAGTGCCGCCACGCGTGCCACGTTTAGCTGATCACACCGTTCCAAGCAACAACCCGATTTAATGTAATTGATCATCTCAGCCTTGAACTTTCCATCGGTCTTCTTTTCAATCGTTTCGATAACATCCTTGAACACGATGGCAAGCAAGTCTTTTCCGGTAAAATCTTTCAACGTGCCATTGAATCGCCCAATGGCTGTACGCTTTGCCTCTACTACTACGATTTCTTTCATCTTGCATCACTTTCTTTTTTGCTTACAAGTGATAATTTGAAAAAAAGGTTTCTGTTAAATAATAGGTCT
>JALGVI010000146.1 GCA_029838215.1 Candidatus Helarchaeota archaeon
AACATCCAGTCCTTGAAGGATTGGTTACTCAACAAGTTAGCCGCGGAGACTTTTCCCAAATACAACGAAAAATTTAACATTGACCTGAGAATTAAAGAGTTTCCACGGCATTTAGAGATTTGGAATCTTCATCTCTTACCTGAAGAAAAGATAAAGAAAATAATGAATCTTTTTAAGTGGACCGAAAAAAAGATGATGGAATGAGTTATTTATTCGTGCATTTCAAGAGAAGTATTCGCCGGACCTCATCGACCTTATCTATTTTTAGACCGTTTCGCTTGCATATGTCCTCCAATTCGTTTGCCTTGTAACCGTAATGAAAATCGAAGAAGTTCAGAAAAGTTTCGCTGAATATGTTCGGTTCTGTTGAAATTATGAATATTTGTCCATTCTTTTTCACGCATCGCATTACTTCTGAAATCACGGTATCGACCGGAATATCTGTTATGCGAAGCATCATCATTATTATTCCTGAATTTACCTTGTTTGATTCGAGCTGAATCTTGCCTTTATTTACGATCACGGGTTGAATTACCTTGTCAAAATTGAAAAACACTGCAAAATCATTAATTGTTTGAAGTGATGCGGGAGTTTTCACCGTGATGTAAACTTTACCCGTGTCTCCAACAACGCGTGCAAGATCCAGAAGAGGCTGTTTAATGGGATCGGAATAAAATAAGGTAGTTTCTCCTTCTCCAATTTTGTAAGTGTTATCGGCAAAAATTGTCTTTTTGATGTCAGCAAGGAGCGTGTAAACGGCAGGGATTAGATTCCAGAGCATTGGCTTGATGGTTTTTTTAATTGCAAAGATACCCTTTTCAGTGATTTCATAATATTTACGACGAGCTGCCTTTCCTTTCTTGCTGAATGATCTCAGGAATTTCGAGTTCTCCAACTTCTTCAACGCAGGGTATACTTGTCCCGTGCTTATTTTAATATCATTCACTTTCATTTCGTTGATGATTTCATATCCATATTTTGGTCTAAACGCCAGTTGGAGAAGAAGTTGTAACTGAAACCATCCAATTCGCTCGTCTTTCCGATCATTTTCCATGTCCACGTTTTCAAACCCCTTTTTTAGGGTGTTAAATTTATCGACTTGGCTTGCAGCCTTCATGGCTATCCTCTTTCCTATTTTTTTATGTCTGATAAACTACTATATGAAGCATGACATGATTCTTCGTGACATGATTTCGGGAGTCACAGTAAGATCAATGACATATGATTCTAAATGGAATAATATTTAACAATTTATAAGGTTTTTTTTCAAAGATTTCTTTAAGAATTAAAAATTCAACCCGGAAAAACATTTATTGACTCTGGAGCGGATATGGATGAGTGCAGAAGTAATGGATGAAATTTTAAATGAACAGGAAATTTTTGATGTTATTATCGTTGGTGGTGGTGCATCAGGGACAGCGTGTGCTGCACTATTGTCAAAATCTGGTTTAAGAACGCTGATTATTGAGCAAAGAGGACATTTAGGCGGTCGGTCATCAACGTTGGAAGCATATGGGTTTAAACTCGATACGGGCGTTCACGGCATTCCCTGTTATGACCTCGGAGCCCTGAAGAAGATAGAAAATGAATTAGAAATCGAATTTGATCTCATCGACTACTCACCACTCCTCGCATTCTATGATGCTGAAGAAGGCATTTGCGTAGAAGTGCCCAACTTTACTAACGACGGTTTCAAGGAAGTAAGCAGGATTTGGTCTCCAAAAGGTGAATTTCTTCAACTCTTGAACTATTTACGAAATGTTTCGGATGAAACTGCTGACAAATTAGATGATGTTTCAGTCAAGGATTTCATTCAGAAGTTTTCACCCACGCATCAGTTCTACCAGCTCGTTCGAGCAATAAATGGAATGATCACAATCGAACCGCATCTTGGTTCGGCAGGGGAGTTTATCCGGAGTTTTTCCATGCTTTTCGAATCAAAACGACCGATAACATATCCGCGGACGGGTGGAATTCAATCGTTATCTGAGATCTTGGGCAGGGTTTCGATTGAACACGGCGGAAAAATCTTAAAATCGGCAAGGGTCCTTGAAATATTAATCAAGAATGGTGAAGTTACTGGTGTAAAGTGTGAAACACTAGATGAAGATGGTCAAAAACAACAAAATGTCATCCATTCTCAAGCAGTCATCGTTACTTTTCCACTTCAGAACCTGTTTAAAATCACGGCTGAAACCAACTTCTCGCCTACTTTTGTGCAAAAAGTTAATTCATTAAAAAATAAGCAGTCTTGCGCTCAAGGCATAATGTTTGCTTTTAAAGAAGACCTCCTGAAGGACCTGCCTTGGGATCCGAAGTGCTGGGGTGCGATCGTGTTTCAACCCGGAGAAAAACCGCGATATCTCTCAATCCCTTCGACTTTGGTTGAAGGCGTGGCTCCACCAGGATTGCATTACATGTTCTATGGCATTGTCGTGACACCTGAGGAAATCAAAAGCAGAAAGGAAAATAAAGCACGCATCAGGATCCTGAAAAAAGAACTTTACCGGATGTTTCCGCGATTACCTGAACTTAAAACGTGGCAATATGAAGGAACTAGTGAAATGGTTTTGGGCACGGCAAAACGCGTGGGAATGACGGGAAGTTTCAAACCGGCGAACATTTCGGAGGATGTCGAAGGTTTGTTCTTTGCGGGCGATACTGCCGGCGGAAATGGTCCCGGTCTGGAATGCACGTTCGACAGTGCTTTAAAATGCTCGAAGATAATTATTAATTGGTTTAATGAAAAGAAGAAGAAACTCGAATCCAAACAAGATTGACGTGAAAAGGAGAGACGATTAATGTCGTTAAATGCATTTAGAGTACCACTTATCTATCACGGAATTGGATCGTTGAAACAATTACGTGATTTTCGGGAAAAAAAGGTTTTTATCGTCACCGATAAAATAATTAACGAATTACACGGCAAGAGAATCCAGAAGTATCTCAAAAAGAAAGAATTTCTCGTCTTTGATGAAGTCGAGCCAAATCCCCTTGATGAGACGTTAGTTCGTGGTGCTACCTTGGCGAAAGAATTTCAGCCGGACCTCATAGTGGGTATTGGCGGCGGTTCAGCCATGGATTCTGCAAAGGGTATCTATTTTCTATATGAACGTGAAGATAAGAGTCTTTATGACATCAATCCGCTCAGGTTCTTCAAGCTGGGGCACAAATCACGTTTACTTCTAGTCCCTACAACCAGCGGAACGGGCGCCGAACACACTGGTGCCATCATCATTACAAACTCAAAGACGGGTCAAAAAATCGGTTTGATTTGTTATGAATTGGTCCCGCATGCCATCATCATCGATCCCAAATTGGCACTTGGAATGCCACCACGCCTCACTGCCTCAACTGGGATTGATGCCGTCGTGCACGCCATTGAAAGCCTGATGAATGGCTTGAGCAGTCCATTTACGGATGCCATGAATTTAAGTGCTCTCCAGCTACTCTTTGAATATCTGCCACAAGCCGTTAAGGACGGTACAGATATAAAAGTGCGAGAGAAGGTTCATTATGCGGCATCAATGGCAGGAATCGGGCTGGCAAACTCCGCGGCTGCAGTTGCACATTCTTGTGGCCATTCCCTGGGGGCTGTTTTTAAAATCCAGCACGGTGTTGCCGTTGGCGTGATGCTCCCGTATGTCATCGAATTCAATCGAAAGGAATGTAGTTCTAAATACATGAAGATTCTCGAATCTCTTAAAAT
>JALGVI010000017.1 GCA_029838215.1 Candidatus Helarchaeota archaeon
TGGTTTATAAGTTTTCATCACAAATTCTTCAGAGGTGGAGATCGTGAAGACCAATATTGCCTTAATCGGGTTCATGGGAACGGGTAAGACACATATAGGTAAGCTTTTGGCGGAAAAATTGAAAAAGAAATTTATTGAAACAGATAAAATTATTGAAGAATTAGCGGGAAAGACTATTCCTGCGATTTTTGCAGAAGATGGAGAAATTCGTTTCCGCGAATATGAGATTGAAGCTTGCAAATCAGTTGCGAAACAGAAGAATGTTGTCATTGCTTGTGGTGGAGGCGTTGTATTAAATAAAATAAATATCGATTACCTGAAACAAGATGGCGTCGTGTTTTGCTTGGAAGCCACGCCACACACAATTTTAGAACGCACGATGAAAGACGGTAAGGAATCGCGTCCTTTACTCAATAACCCTGATCCTGAGAAAAGCATACGAGATCTTCTAGAGTTCAGAGCGCCATTTTATAGTGCTGCGGCAGACTATAAAGTCGACACGAATCGCTCAAGCGAGGAGATCATTAGTGAGATAATAAGGATTTTCGAAGAGATTAGAGACTAAAAATTTCTTCTATTTTTTCTTTGTAAGTCCTTCGATGATTATTTTTTCCATTATCTCAACGGGAGCTTTCTTTTTGGTCCATCGTTCAAAAGCCTCTACGCCTTGATATAAGAACATTTTAATGCCACTTATCGTGAGAGCTCCTTTCGCTCTTGCATTCTTGATTAAAAGCGTTTCAAGGGGATTATAGACGGCATCAAAAACCACTAAGTCCGACCGCAATAAGTCTGCAGAAACAGGAGTTTTGTCAGCTTGAGGAGACATTCCTACTGGAGTGCAATTCAGCAGGAGATGAGCAGGTTCCAAAGCTTCTTTCAGATTTTCTTTTGTACTTTCAAAGAATGAAATTTTTTTCTCACCATAAGTCTTTTTCAAGTTTGAAATCAATGCCATTGCAACTTCTTTTTTAATATCAGTCATTAGGAGCTCGTCGACTTCCGTCAAAAGATAAAAACTAATTGCACGAGCTGCCCCACCAGCACCCACCATTACCGCACGCTTGTTCTTGAGGGTTACATTTGCTTCTTTTAACGAGCGCATGAATCCCAATCCATCTGTATTTGTGGCCCGCAAGTATCCGTCATCATTAACGATAGTATTGATTGCACCTATTTGTTGAGCGAGCGGATCGATTTCATCAACATATTTCATTGCTTCAATCTTGTGAGGTATCGTGACATTTGCACCCAAGAAGTTAAAAGCACGAATCCCGTTAATTGCACTTCCAACCTTATCATTATCTACACGAGTGGCAATGTAGATGGCATCCACGCCTATTTCCTTGAAAGCAACGGTATGCATTCGAGGAGACATGCTATGTTCTACGGGATTTCCTATCAAGGTCACGATTTTCGTCTTTCCGCTTAAATTTATATCTACCAAATCATTCATTCTCCAAATTTGTTTTAAAAATTCATCTTTAAATCCATGAGCTTATAAATTTGTTGCATTTCAGAGATGTTAATTTGTCCAAGAGCGGTTTTCTCATCAAGAGATGCAAACGTGAACATTCCACCAAAGATAGGAGAAAAGACACGAGAAAGTATGCCAGCTTGTCCCATGGCAAAACAGATCATTTTAAGATCAGTAACTTCTTGCAAGAGATTAAAATGAATGAGATTATCTTGAGGTTGAGTGGCCATCGTGATTATTTTGCCAATTTTTCCCCTCATTTGCTTTATTTTTTTTGTTTTTTCCAATAAGTTTTGAAGTGGAGGAGTTTTTTTAAAATCGTGATAAGAACAGATTATTTCTACAGAATTTTTTTTACCTAATTCCATGAGTTCAGGTAATGTTTCAGTACTTAGTTCAACATCCACGTATCTTGGGCGGATTTCGATCAATTCTTTCAAAATATTTTGTCGCTCTGTTTCGTTACCTTGAAAGTATCCTCCTTCGGATTTCTTTCGAAGTGTAAAAATCACGGGAACAGTAATAGACTCCATGATTCCGTGTAATGAGGAAGAAATGATGGACTTAAAATAATCCAATCTGATTTCAACTAAGTTAGCTCCTTTTTGAGCCGCTTTTCCTGCTTTTTTTTTGGCTTCTTGAAGGTTTTTAGCGGCAATTGCTACACAAATCATAATTAAGGCTCCATCATTTCTCAATGATGAATTCTTCCTCGACTAGACGACCAAAATGCCTTCCACCTTTTTTATAATAGACGAGGACTTCATCTCCAACCTTTAATTCTGCCACGGAAATGGCTTTCTTGTCTTTGGAGACAAGACGAATGGTCTCGGCGTTCTGAAGGAGTATTTTTATACTTTCGCCTTGGACTTCAGCCTTGATGAGCATGAAAGGGCGTTTTTCGATTTTAACGCGTCCGATTATTGCCACACGACACAGTCCTTCTGTATTTGCGATAAGAACTTCATTCCCTGCTTCTAATTCGGAGAGATATCTCGTTTTACCATCAGGAGCTAAAACATATGCAGAGACGCTTGAAGCATTTACGCGAAAAGGGCGAGATGCTACAAATTCCGTATCAAAGACTTCAGCATGGACTAAAAAAAGACCTCGTGAATGAGATCCTACTAGCATACCTTCACCTGGTTCAAGCATTGAACAAGTATCAACGCAGACGCGGTCTCCCAGACCAACTTCCTTGATTTCGGTAATTTTGGCAACTTCAAGTGGAACGATAATTTTCTTCATTAACAATTTCTGTATATCCAAGATTTCATCAGTGCCTTTAGGCGTGAGGACTACCCCATCAGCCCCTAATTCTAGTGTTTCTAGCATGAGTCGTGCTTCGGCAACATCTCTTACATTTACAAGCAAGCGAGAATTTAAAGATTGAAAGTCTGCAATTAAGTTCTCTAAAGGAATGACCTTCCAAGTTTCGCTAGAGATCAGAATGTTCTCAACACCTTGCCGGGCTGTTTCTAAGATCTCAGCCAGATCTTCATTGGATTTTATAACAAACTCAAGGATCACGTTTTTTTTATTTTTTGGAATTTCCTTTCCCCGCTCTACTATAATGAAATCAGGGTCATTATCTGGAATATGAGAATAAATCTTCACATTACCTAGTTCTCGAATTTTTTGGTTGTGCTTCGAATGAACCAAAAAATGATTTAGTCCGTTTGTCAAGGCTTCGATAATGAGTGGTTTTATTTCGGTCCATTCTCCATCTAACCTTAGAATCACGCTTTTCATAATCCATCACTACGTGATCAGTTTTACAAGTTCATGAGAATTTAAACTTGTTTAAAAAGTTTTATCAATTTTTTTTCAAATTGCTTTGCTTCTTCAAATAATAAGTAATCTGATGGAAGTGGTAAAAATTATAACGATTTTTTTTTTATGATTTGATGTAAAATTTCGCTCAAGTTTATTAGTTAATAAAAAAAATTCATTGATTTTTGCAATAAGTATGCTGAATCTCAGGTGCATTCATGATGAATGTTAGTGAGTATCTTCAAGAATTTGACATGTTTTTTGATCCTCAATCAATTGCCATTTATGGGGCATCAAATAACATTCAACGATTTGGTTCTTTTCATTTACTTAATTTAATTACTCAAGGATATGAGGGGAGAATTTATCCGATTCACCCGGCACAAGATACAATCTTAACGGTGAAGGCTTACAAGAAAATCGGTGACGTTCCAGAAAAAGTAGATTTGGTCGTCATGGTTCTTCCGACAAGGCTAGTTCTTGAGAAGTTAGAAGAGTGCGGACAGGCAGGTGTAAGGGGGATTATCATAGTGACTGCTGGTTTTCGAGAGTTGGGGGATCTAGATACAGAATTGGAAATGACTCGAATCGGTGAAAAATACGGGATGAAGATAATTGGTCCGAATTGTATAGGGATTGTAGTCCCAAAAGTCAGGATCAATTTGAGTCCGATGGCAGTAGAACCGATTGCTGGAGACGTTTCCATTATTTCACAATCTGGGAGTTATGCATGTCATATCCTGTTCATATTACGTGAAAAAATTGGGTTAGGCATCTCAAAAATTATTTCCGTTGGAAATGAAGCTCATTTGGACATCGTTGATTTTTTGGAATATTTAGGGGAGGATCCTGAAACGAAGGCCATTGGCATATATGTTGAGGGAATCAAGAGAGGCAAAAGATTTGCGGAGGTAGCAAGGCGGGTTTCTTTGAAGAAACCGATTATAGCAATTAAGATCGGTCAAACAACTGCTGGAATGCGCGGTGCAGCATCGCATACAGGCTCGATTGCAAACGATGAACGTATTATAAATGGAGTTTTTAAGCAATCAGGGATCATACAAGCGGAAACCAGTATTGACATGTTAAATGCCTTGCATGCATTTTCGTGTTTACCGCTTCCTACGGGTCCGAAAATTGGTGTCGTTACATTAGGAGGCGGTCCAGGTACCAAAATTGCGGATTTATTAGAGCAACAGGGAGTTCAGGTACCTCTATTATCAAAGAATCTTCAAGAGGAATTAATGAAAATCTTGCCATTTACGGCTAGCCCAAGAAATCCCGTTGATTCGACATTTGACACGCAATTTGACAACATATATAAAAAAGTCCCAAAGATGCTTCTTCAATCCGGAGAAGTTGATGGTATCATCGTATATGGAATTTGGAGTACTGACAGTTTAAAGTATTGGATGAATTCAGCCCCAGAGAATTTAAAAAGGCACATTCATAACAACGAGATGATGGATCTTTTTAGTCGACTTTTGGAGGGAGGAGCAAAATCCTTGAAAAGACTTTCAAAAAAGTTTAATAAGCCCATTATTGGTTCTACGCCTTTCTCTCGAACGATCCATCCGTTGATTGATTATTGTCAAGATCAAGGGCTTCCCATTTTTCAGTTTGAAGAAAGTGTAAGACCGCTTGTAATGATGGTGCAGTATGCCGAGTGGCTTCGTCGGCAGAAGTGAACAAGCCGAAAAACATCCTTTCAAAGAGAGGAATTTAAAGTGATGGAAAACGTATTGGGGATCGATATCGGGGGAACCCATATCCGCGTGGCAGTTGTCAACAGGCATGGAAATGTCCTTTCCATTTCAAAAAAACCGTCCCATCCATTTGAAAAAGGATTATTTTCCTGCATTGAAGAGCAATTAAAAAACTTGAATGAAGAAGAACTCAAGATTGGTATTGGTTCTGCAGGGCCATTAAATCCAAAGACAGGAATATTGCATTCTCCTGGCAACCTTGATTGCGGAGAATATAAATTAAAGGAAACACTTATTAAGAAGTATGGGGCAACGCAAGTTGAGGTTCGGAATGATTTAGATGCGATTGCTTTGGGATACTATCATTTTGGTAAAGATGTGAACCAAGGTTATCACGTGCCAGCCTTGGCAGTAATTGCACCTGGAACGGGATTGGGGTCATCCATTCTGATCGATGGACAGTGTTATTTTGGTGGAGCATTTTCAGGATTTCTTTCGTTGGAACTTGGGAGGGCACCATATTTTGGAAGTACCTTAGAAGAAATCAAAGCCAAAATTGGAACGACATTTGAAGATTTTACTGCAGGAAAGGGAGTAATTAGCATCTATAACAAGCTTTTCAAGAAATCAAAGGATGAGAGAATTAGAAACATCATTGATCAAGCATCGGAAACGGAAAAACCGTGGTTAATTCAAAATTTTGCCAAAAAACAAAAGGATGAAAGGTTTTTGAAGAAATATCCTGATCTAAAAGATCTTGCTGTAGATGAAACGTGTTTGAATACATATAAAAATGTCGGAAAACATTTAGGGCTTGCCATTGCCAGTTTTGTGACTCTCATGAACCCTGACCTCATTATTCTTGAAGGTTCGATTGGAATTAATGCCTCGGATTTAATGATGGATGATTTATCAAAGCATTTTAAAAGAGCGGTTTGGTCAAAGCACCAGGAAATCCCAATTCGAATAGGTAAATTATCTAATGCTGGAGTGAAAGGGGCAGCATCTTTAGTTTTTTAAGACAGGCAATGAAAAAATCAGGTCCTTGATTTTAATGAGGTTTTTATTTCTTTCAAGAATTTGACTTATATTGTTTAAAAATGCGTTTTGGATGTTTATCCCATCAATAGCAATCGTTTCAAAAACTCTTGTATGCGGTTGCATCTGAATATCGTTTAAAAATGCTCCTAAAGGAATGATGTCTGACAAGTCTCTTTTATTTAGACAAATTGTTACCGGAATGGATTTTTCAAGATCTCCTCGAAAGAAATCCTGCAATTCTTTCCAGCTTTTTTCATTTTCAGGTCGTAGGCTTTTTTGGCTTTCAGCAACAAAAATGATGCCATCTGTTCCTTGTAGGACTGTTTCTCTTGTTACACAATAGAAATCCTGTCCAGTAGCAGTCCATACATTAAGTTGGATGGTCCATTCTCCTACTTTCATTTTAAATGTTCCAAAATCAAAAAATAAGGTTCTTGCATTTGCTGAATGAGCAGTATCAATTGATACAGACTCGACATTAACATTTTTTTTGAAAAGTCTGATGAGATATTTCCAGCTTGTTGTTTTTCCGCTCATTGCTGGTCCATAAAAAACCAATTTTATCTGAATGGTTTTTTGTCCTGAATCGATTAACATGGTTTCACCAATTGAAAAATTGAATTGAAGTTAATGATATGAAATTCAAATTTTATTAAAAGTCGAATATTTAAACTGAAAGTTTTCAGGTTTATCTGAAGAAAAAGAAAATATTATGATTGTCGATCGAAGCATCTAATCTTGACTATTTTTTAAGTCCGAAATTAAAAAGCAGCTGTCGCGTTGGATTTCGTTTATGCAATTCATATAATACTTTCCATTTCTTAATATTTTCTTCAATGCGTCTTATTTCTCGATCTGAAAGCATCATTTTTCACCTCACTTTTCTTTAATTCTTCTGTCGTTCATTAGCACCTGACGAAAATTTCATTTAGATTGTTCTCAAATTGAGGGAGGTCCGGTAACAGGGTATTATTTTCGAGACATGTTGGAAGTGCTTTTGAAAAATGTTGAAAGAATCTTCCGCGAAAACTATCGTTAATCTTGGTAAAATTTGGAGTCTTGTCAGTCAAGTCGAGTATATAAACGAAAGTCAACTTTTCGTTTCCTTCTCTTTCCCGGTATATCAATAGTCTATGTCGTGAAGTAGTTATCGATTTCAATTTTTCACCGAATGTTGTTTCCGAAAATGTTGAGATAGCACTTAGAAATGCACAAATAGCATGAGGATCTTCTTGATATTTATCAAAGCTCTTGTAAAACAGGCAAATACCACCTGGTCTAAATACATAAATGCCATGAATCATTTTATTTTTCACCACAATTTGAATTTACATGAGTGCGAGGAACGACTATATGATATTTCATGAATTATCTTTTTTAATAAAGAAATATAAAGAGCAAGTTTAGGGATTTCTAATTGAATGCGAATTCAACATTGCGAATAATTCTCTAATATTCTTGACATAATATCATTGTATTTTTCGGATATGCACCAGTTTGTGAAAAAAAGACGTGATATTTATTGATTGTTTGATTTATTTTTAAGAATTGGTTTTTAAAAAATTCAAGTAATTCAAGTAGAATTTTTCGCGCAATGAATTCGAATTTACGTGAGAAATTGAGTCAGGTCCCTTGTTTTAAGGAATGGTTTAATTTCTGTAATGATATCATCCGTAACGTTTTTTATAGCTTTTAATCCATTTCTAGCAGCAATTACAATAATAGATTCTTTTAAATTTTGTATGTTCATTCCTGCCCAATGCATTTTTTTCCAAGATTTCCCTAATATTTGATTTATATAAGCTTTGTTTAATAGGTGTTGAGCAATCTTATAATTTTCCTTTCGAAAATCATGAGGAATGAATCTTTTTAATCGGAACCCGATATTATATTTTTTACATAGTTGAAATACGTGTTTATTAATCCGGCTTGTCCAGCTTGGCCATGCTTGGGTTCCTGTTCTGTATAATGATTTAAATTCTTCTAGCAGGTTTGGAAATGCTTGTTGCAATTTTTCAAGGAAGAATTTAGCCTGAGCGTCTCGAAGAGTCATTCCAGCACCAAATAAGATAAAATCAGCCCCTGCTTCTTTCGTCCTCCTTACTATTTCTTCCATATTCTCAGGCGAATCTTCTAAAAGAGGAATGATGGGAATAAAATTGGTTCCGACCTGTATTTTAGGGTATTCTTTTTTTATTTGTGTTATTGCTTCAAGCCTCTTCTCTGGGGGGCTTGCTCGCGGTTCTAAGAATTTAACTAAATCTTCATTAAATGTTGTTATCGTGAATCCGATCGTGCACCAAGTTGTTTCAGCAATATTGGAGAAAATATCTAAATCTCTTAAAACTAAATCTGACTTTGTTGAAAGAATCACCGGAAACTTGTGCTTTGATAGTACTTTTAAAATATTGCGTGTATTCTTGAATTTCTTTTCTGCAGGTTGATAAGAATCCGTGACTCCACCGATCGCCACGACATCTGATAATAAAGTTCTTGCACGACTTAATCGCTTATCCAGCATAATAGGAGCATTTTTTTTCACGTAAATGGTTTTCTCAAAGTCTGGATGTAAATAATATTTTTTTGAACGGGCATCGCAATAAATGCAGGCATGATAACACCCCACATATGGGTTTAAGGTATACCGACACCAAAACCAGCTATCAATATATTTTAATTTATTCAGGATGGTTTTATATTGTTTTAAAATATATTTTACCACGTGAAGACTTCCATGTTATTCACGGATTGAATCTGTTAGAGAATCATTTTTAGTGGTTTTTCGTTAATTAATCTTGATTAAAGATCAAGACAAGAAAAAAATAAATTAAATTGAGATTTAATTTTAGAGAAGAATGTATATGAATTTTCTTCTTGAACATGGTTGGAGTTGACATCGTGACGAATGTAGAAGACGCAAAGAGAAAAGCAGAAAAATTAATTCAAAAGGGTTTATCAGCTCGTTCAGATGGATTCTTTTCCGAATCAATCAAGCATTGGGAAGAAGTAGTCAAGATATATGAAGAATTAGGAATGGAAAAAGAGCGAGCCAATATTGAAATCGAGATTGCCAATACTTATTGGTCAATTGGAAGAAAGAAGAAGGCAAACGAACATTACGATCTCGCAGATGAAATCTATGAGAAGTTAGGTATCCCAAAGGAAGGGCGCCATATTTCTGCAAAAGATCGTGAAGGAGTCCCAGAAAAGAAGGATAAAGAAGAAGAAAAACAAGTAAAAGGAAAATATTCATTAAAAGTTGTAGTAATAGGGGAACCTTCGGTCGGGAAATCGTCCTTAATACGCCGATTTTCCGAGGATAAATTTGATGCCTCTTATACACCGACTATTGGAACCGATTTCATACTTAAACTCGTTGATCTTCCTGATAATGAAGTCATGCTTACGATTTGGGATATAGGGGGTCATGAGCGTTTTGCAGACATCAGAAATTTTTATTATAAAGGAGCAAATGCTGCAATCGTCGTGTATGACCTCACTAGAAGGGCAACTTTTAAGCGCGTGAATTATTGGTATGATGACATCACAAAATGGACGGGAAAAAAAATTCCCATTGTAATACTTGGAAATAAAGATGATTTAGACAATAAGGATGTTACAGATAGAGACATTGATAAGATGAAGACTATTATTAAAGGAGTGGAATGGTTCAAGACTTCGGCTAAAACTGGTGAAAATGTTAATGATGCATTTCGCAGCTTGGCTGAAAAATGCCTTGAAATCTAGATAAATTAATGATGAAGTTTGGCGTCCAATTATGGCAACGCATTTTATTAAAGACCCAGTATATGGATACATTACAATTTCGGATTCTCAAAAGAAATTGATAGATTCTTATCCAATGCAACGCTTGAGAAGAATTCGTCAATTATGTGGATCTGATTATGTATATGTTGGTGCCACACATTGTAGATTTTCACATTCATTGGGAGTTTCCAATTTAGCCGAACAACTCATCACTAATTTGGTTAATAAACTCGATCTTGATCCCATTTACATTGAGAAAATTAAACTTGCAGGATTGCTGCATGACGTTGGTCATGGTCCATTTTCTCACGTATTTGAAACGATTTTGATAAATGACTTGCAAAAAAATCATGAGGACATGACCTCATGGTTAATTCAAGAATCGGAATTGAATTCAATTTTAGAGGAGACTGGATTCGATGCGAAGGAAATTGCGAAAATGGCGGTGGGAAAATCTGGAAGAAAAGGTGAACTTTTTCTCGATCAGATCATTTCGAGTGCAGTAGATGTTGACTCAATGGATTATATCATACGAGATAGCCATTTTTCTGGCGCAGAATATGGTTTTGTCGATATTTTTCGTCTTCTTTATACAATGGAAGTAATAAATGGAAATCTCGCCATTAATCTAAATGCATTATCCACGTTAGAATCGTTTATTCTCGCCCGGTATGAATCATTCAAGAGTATTTATTTTCACAAGACCTCTCGAGCAGTTCAGATCATGCTTGAGCAAGCCCTTCATAAAGCAAAAGAGGACTTGGGGTTAAATTCTTTTAATCAACCTGACGATTATCTAAAATGGGATGATTACACGGCTTGGAGCGCATTATTAAAAAATCCCTTATCTCGACCCATAATTGAAAGAATCGCACGTCGTCAGTTATTAAAGGTTGCCTATGAACAGACTTCAATGGTCAAACAAGAATTATTTCCTTCTCTGTTGAATAAGGAATCAATACGTAATCAAATTAAGGTCGAGATTGCCGAAGAGGCAAATGTAAACCCTGAATTCATTTGGATAGACGTGCCTAATTTGCCCACTGTTCCTTATTTTCTATCCATCAATCTTGAACCAATGGAGATACCTGTCTTTCAAAAAAGCAAGACCGGAGAAAAAAAAATTATGAATTTGACGGAATTGTCCGGAGTGATTAATGTCTTAAGAGGGTACTTAAACATAATGCGAGTGTATACCTTAGAGAATTTTCGTAATCACGTGAGAAAAGCAGCGGAAAAAGTCTTGGGCGCCTCTCCCATTGGTTAAACTTTTAAATTTTACTCAGGAGAAACATCATGCCTGTTGATTGTTCGAATTGCGTGAAGAATCCAGAAAATATAGATATCGCTCGAAAGGATTTAGAGTGTCCCGTAAACGAAAAATATAAAGAAAACCACGAATCTTGTGATTTTAAAGAAACCATTGAACAATTAAATGAACGATTGAAGCAAAGTCCTAAATTTTATTGCCCAAAGCACGGTTGGAATCGAGGATGGTTATCATATCGTCCTGTTGCAGGTAGCTCTGCACCACAATTTAGATTTTGTCCGATTAAAGGATGTAATCATCGCACTCGAGGTCAATGACTTATTCTCATGGAAGATCTATGCAATCGTATAAATCTAAAATCAAGCACAATCTTAATAGCTCACAATTCTTGCAGTCATGTGAACAAAGACGCAAGCACTCAATGTTTAACTTGATTCTATCTCCACTATTTCTTGCATTAAATCGTAATTGCACGCGTGGTCTTTTTGGTGCTTGAATTAATTCGTTTTGATCTGTTAATGCTTTCACTCTACCATCTCACTGTATTACTTTCATGACATCTCTCTCAAGAATTTATATTTAAAGACCACAAATTTTGAAATTTAAAAATCTCCATTTACAAACACGTGAGATTGTAGAAAATATATCGGAAGAAGGCGTGTTTAACCAGATTAAAGCAATTTCTCTATGGAATTTTGGTATTCTTGCGGAATGGTAGACGGAGTGCCTTGCGAATGATTTTTTCCATTTCTAGTTGTTCTTCATCTGAATATTTGAAAGCATAAAAACGCGCTTCAATTTTTCTTTTTGATTTATTAATGAAGATAGTTTTTGATCCAGCTCGAGAGTCATGAACTTGAATAAGGAAATCGCCTTTAGATTTCTGAATGTCTTTAACAGTCACCCAATGACCTGGTAATCCCAATAAAAGTCCATCTTTAACGCATTCAATTAGAAGAGAAAAATGTTTTTTGAATTCGGAAATAGAGGTAAGAACCAAACTACCGGTTCCATCATCCGAATTAAAGAGACGCGCCTCAGCCCCAAATAAAGCATTTAAAACACGAAGTTCTAAATTTGTCTTGTACTCGTTCAAGTAATCCATTAATAGAATTTTTCGAACAATTCCTCGGTTCATGTATATAGAAACTGCCCTTTGCAAATCAGCGTGCTGATGTTGTTTTGCCAATTCTTTTTTTTGATACATTTGATTTTCGAGCATCATGTCGAAATAATCCATTGATTCCTGTATTTTCGACTGCATTTTCAGTCTTAACAAGTGATGTGAATGAGTTTTAAGAAGTAAGTACCCGCAGGCGATTTGCCAATTGATTGCATGATGTTCATTTGGATCCAGCTTAATTTTTTTAGTAATGTCGTTTAGCAATGGAGAAAGTCGATTTTTTTCGGGTGTGAGCATCATCAGGGTGGCTGCAAACCCGCACGTATTCATAATTTGACCATAAAGAGCAATGTCTCTGGAAGCCATTTTAACGTGTCGCCTTATTCTTTCGGTGATAGAAGTCACAATATTCTACGAAAGTCTTGAGTGCCCGAGCGGCTGATTCAATACTTAAAAAGACAGGAAATCGCTGAAGAAAGAATTCCCAGTCTTCGATTAATTTATGAAAAAAGATTATCGGGGGTATGATGAATAAAACGGGCTTTCCGGCCTTCTTTATTTCATTAAGGCTCTTGGAAAGCCGTTCATAAAACATGCCAATCCATTTTGTCCGCTCAATCCAATATGGATCGTCCATTCTCGTGTATTGAATGTTTAATTCAAAAATTATGCAGTCCGTGTTTTTGTCTTTTTTAATTGCGGTAAAAATCTTATCGAGGGAAGCAAAATTAAAGAAATCTGAAGCTAGATCGACGGGATTCTTCATTGAGTTACCGACCAAGAATTGAAGGGAATTTGTCAAGTCTTCAATGGTAGATTCGTGTAACCTAGGGACTGTCAGACCCTCACTCACTAATACATCTGTATATGAAACAGATACCCCTCCCGAAATGGAAATAATGCACACTTTACCTTTTAAATCACCATACTTCTTGTAATTATAATAATTGAACATGACGATAATGTCGATTAGCTCATCAAATCCCTTGACATTGATGAAGCCAGTCTGTTTTTGTAATGCTTGCCACAATTGTCTTGACCCTGTTGATCCCATTATTGCTCCCGTGTGTGACTGTGCGGCTCGTGCACCTTCTGGTGTTTGTCCTCCTTTCCAAAAGGCAATTGGTTTTTTTCTGGCAATTTTTTTCACTATTTCAAAGAATTCTCGCCCTTTTTTAGGTTTGAGACCTTCCAAATAAATTCCTATAAATCGAGTGGACCTATCATCGTTCAAGTATTTCAAAAAGTCAATGACATCTAAATCAACTTGATTCCCAAAAGATACTACTTTTGAGAGCGCAATTCCTAAATTTGCCAATTTATAACTAATGTTTTGAGCCAATCCGCCACTTTGACTCAGGATGGAAATGTGACCTTTAAATTTAGATAAACCATAATTGAAGTGTAGCCTATTCGGAACATATAAACCCATACAATTTGGACCGATGACCCGCGTTTTATAATTGTTTTCTTTAATCATATCCCGGATTTGTTCTTCAAGTTTTATATTTTCTGGAATTCCAGTTTCAGAAAAACCTGACGTGAAAATTGTGATGAGCCTGACGTTCCTTTCAAAGCATTGTTTTAAAACTCCAGGCACTCTCTTATTTGGGATAGAAATCAAACAATAATCAATGGTTTCACTTTCAGGAATGTCCAATATTGATTTATAAAATGGAATTCCAAGATGAGATTCTATGTTTGGATTGATAGGAAATATTTTTCCGCGAAACCCGGCTTGAACAAAATTGTTTAGCCACCAAAATCCTCTTTTTTTGCTTACTCCGACTATGGCAATGGAATTAGGTTTAAAAAAGGAATCGAATCTCTTGAATTCGTCTGGACTAAGAATTTTTAACTCCATGTTTTAAATTCAATCCAAATTCTATTTTAAAGATTCTGAATTGAGAAAAAAAATTTGACTCATTCAATTTTTATTTAATGGAAATCTAGAGCTTCTAAATCAAAAGAATTTTCAATGAAAATGGCTGAATGTCAATTTTTTTGTCTTATCAAAAGCCAAATCACAATGAATTTAAATATAAAAAGCACAAAGAACTATTTTGTGTGCAATCTTGGAAGCATGGAATGGAAATCTTCTTCCGAGCACTATCACGTGATTAAAAGCATTGAAAAATTGAGCAAATACCGAGGTCTTGAAATGTGCCCAAAGGAAAAGGGTCCAGTATTGGAAGCAGAGCTTTACGAATTAAACGTTCCGGGGTCATTAATTCTTAAAGAAGTCATGGATTCTAAAGCAAAACGCATTGGAGTAGTGCGTTGTGTCAAGCTTACGTTTCCACCTAAAGTCGAGTTAATCATAAAGGGTCTTGACATGGAAATCCCAATTGATTATAAAAACGTGAGCAAGGTCGGCACCGTGATTCAGCTTAAGACGAAAATTCCCGTAGCAGAAGAGTGTGATACCAACGAAATCATTCGATTACAAGAAGAAATCAAGAATGAAATGAAGGAATTGTATTCTGGATAATTTCCATTCCAATTTAATATTTGTGAAAATCATGTTATTTAATCTAAAGGATAAAACTCCTAAAATTCACGAAACTTGTTTTATTGCTCCGAATGCATTGATAATAGGGGATGTCCGGCTCAAGGAAAACTCCAGTATTTGGTTTAATTGTGTCCTGCGAGCCGATAAAGGATCGATCATCGTTGATAAAAATTCAATAATAGAGGATAATTGCATCATCCACGGCATGGGAAAAACGAATATAGGCGAAAATGTCATCATCGGACATAATACTATCATCCATTCTTCATCTATTGGTAAAGATGTCCTTATAGGTTCGAATTGCGTGTTGATGGATGGAGTGGTTGTCGGTGCGGGAACGATGATCGAAGCTGGAAGCCAGATCTTGCCGCACGTGCAAATTCAACCTCGGGTTTTCGTGCGAGCCAATAATGCAATCAGAAAAAAAAACCATTACAGTGTTTTGAGAAAAATTAAACCTGAGATTTTAGAACGAAATCTAAACTTCATCAGGGCCTACGGCGAATTGGCTCAATATTATAAGAAAAATCTCAAGACAAAATAAAATTACTTATTTCCTTCTATATTTGGGGTTCCAATGCGTTTTATCCGTTCAATACTATCAAGTAGGGCGAGTAATACTCGAAGTAGCGAATTTAATTCATCAAGATTTTTCTCTTTGCTAATCAAGGCATTGATGTAATTGAGTTTTTGATTAAGGACCTTTTTCAACTCTAAAAGACCTGATTCTTGCATTAATGCAGTTATTCCTTCATCGCCTTTGGTTTTAATCACGCGTTTCTCACAATTAGCGCAGAAAAGCTGTTTCGATTTATCCAAGAATAATGGTGATTGACAGGCTGGACATACATCTGAAACCATGGTATAGCCTTTCCTTAGCATTTGAGCCATTTTCTTAATGTGTCCTTCTTCTTCCATTTAAAACCCGTGCCTACTAACTGATGATTAACCTTAATACTTTTTGAGCGTGAAGAAATCCATTTTTTTTTACGTGAAGCCGAAAAAAATTCTTAAACACAAACAATTTAAATTAGAAAACTTTTATGTTTTTTCATTAGTAGAGGTCTGAGAACTTGTCTGAATCCAAATTTACCGTGAAAATCAGAGGTATCTATTCAACTTTTTTAACGAAGTTGTTATCCAATTACTTTGGAATTACTAAAGCCACAGACATCATCAAGTCTCGCATGGATTTACCTTTTCATGAAGTTGATCCCGACATTACCATTACGAATGCCCGTGAGCTCCAAAAAATTCACGTGAGTGGGAAGAAAGAAGCAATTGAAGAATTTATAAAAGTTATTCGAGAAGAATTTCCTGACACGATAATTTGCTCATCTCAGTCTGGCGAAAATGCCATTTACAAGGGAATTGTAGTAAAAAACAATTATGATAAGAGATTTTCTATCGTGAATTTTGGCAATTTCAAGGCAATATTAGAAAATGAATTGGTAAGGCCAGGAAAAGAGATCTTGGCTAGAATTGAAACACCTGATTTTGGAAGAAAAAAGGCGATTGCAACAACAAATGTCACGATACCCGGATTATATGCCGTGTTGCTATTTAGAAATCGTAATAAAATTAGTCAACAAATTCGAAATCAACAGGTTCGGAAAAATCTTTATCGATTGGGCTCAAGGCTTCAAATGAAAGAATGGGGAATCCTTTGGAGAACTTCGGCCGAAGAGATCTTGGAAGAAGATGAAAATATCTTAATCGAGGAAGTTGACCGATTACAGGAAAAGGCAAATTATATATTAAAACGTTATAATGAGATTCCTAATTTTGGTCTTGTATTCGAAGGTAAAAATATAATAAGCGTGGAGTTTCCATCACATTGTAAGCCATTGATGGACGAAATCCGCCGCTCTGTTGCTAGCATAGCGACTGTTAATAATCATCATTATTATAAATCTTTAAGCCGAGAATTTAATTTTTTAGTCGATTTTTCAGAAAAACTCGTCTATAAAAACCCCGATTATTTCGACCCGGTTAATAATGAGTTAAATGCCTTTTTTAGAACATTTTTTCCCACTAAAAATCAATTAGTTCACATTCATCACGTGAAGGTTGATTCACGCACATTTTACTTGACTCCTGGTAATCTTATTAGTATTGAGGATGATTTGATCAAAATTAAGCGTAAAATCATTGCAAAAAAGCGTGCCAATTATAATGGATTAAATATCTTAAAAGAAGTCGGAGATTATGCCATACTAACTTGTCAGTTTGATAAATGGTACATGAGAACGGAATATTTTTCATCAAAGAATGAATTGAAGGGAGAATATTGGAACATTAATACGCCCATTGAACTTTATTTTGATCCGCATCGAATTCGGTATTGTGATTTGGAAATTGACCTCATTAGAAGGTCATCTGGAGAAATTGAAATCATTGACCAGGAAAAATTGGAATTGGTCTATGAACATAATTACATTTCTCAAGTATTGCGCGATAAGGCAATAAAGGTTGTAAACGAGTTAAAAGAAAAGTTAATGACTGGAAGTCAAATTTTTTAAGATCTTTGGTTTTAATGGCAGATTCGAAGCACAAATTGTAGTTCTCGTAGATATTGATAAATCTAAATCGTTGAGTGTTTTCCCATCTTCTGTATAAACGGTCCCGCCAGCCTCTTCGACAATGATCTTACCTGCTGCTAAATCTACGATTCGAAGTTTTTTTCTCAAGTCTATAAAAGCATCTAAATTTCCAGCCGCAACGTGACAAAGATCCAATGCAGAAGAGCCAAAAACTCGAATTTTTCGAACTTTACGTCCCAAGTTTATAAAACTCGAGAATTGTTTTTCTAAATTTTGAATGGAAATATTTGTTGAAATAACGGCTTCTTTTAATTCGGATATGTTTGAGACTGAAATTTTTGTTTCATTTAAACTTGCGCCCCGATCTTTTATGGCTTCGAAAAGATTTCCTGATGTTAAATCCATTACAATGCCATAAAATAGATCTCCTAATTTATTGGAACTTGCTGTTGCGATAGATACACAAAAATATGGTAACCCTCTACTTGCATTTGTGGACCCGTCAATCGGATCTAGGATGATGTAATGTTCAGGTGAATTACCGATTTGTATCTCTCCAATTTCTTCACTAATTAAATTAAATGAATGGCCTTTAGATTTTAAATATTTAATTACAGTTTCTTCGGCTATAATATCGATTTGTTCTAAGTCATCTCCTCCTGCTCCTTTTTTTCCTAGCAAGAAAGATGTTCCAATTAATGGTTGAATATTTATCTTGACTTTTTTAACTGCATTTTTTAAATCTTTTATTAATATCATTTTATTTCACTAGTTATTGTCTAAATCTTATTAGATGAGAATAATGAGATCATTTATTAAATGTAAATCATTTTTTATGTTCATCAAGTTTTTTGTTTATAAAATTTAAATTGAATATAGATTTTTTATAATTGTGCAGGAGTAGCCAAGCCTGGAAACGGCGCAAGGTTCAGGTCCTTGTCTCGTAGGAGTCCCTGGGTTCAAATCCCAGCTCCTGCACCATTTTTATGTTTAATTTTAGTTTAGATATATAGCGAAACATTTGATAAAATAAATATAAGAACAAAAAAAATAACCCCTATATTTCCTTTGAAAATGAAGTATAATTTCTTTTATTAACAATAAAATGTAAAAAAATTGATATGCTTCTCTAAAAAATTTGTAAAAAGCTATATAAATAAATTGAATGAATAACCGAATGAAGAGATTTATTCCTATTTAATAAACATTTCTTTTTTTTAAGAGATTTAATTTTATAATAAATAATTTGGAATCGAAATCGAGGGGAGTCTTATATTTCAAAATTTGTATTATCCAAGTATTACCCCTTCATTTCCATTGGAAGATCAAAATTTTATATTATTTTGCTTGAAAGTTTATATTAATTTAACCGAAAGAATGAGGCATTTTAATGCATATAAAAAATAAAATGCAACTTTTAAATAATAGGAAAGGGAAAATGCAAGAAATCCGGAAAATAATATTAAACTCATTAGAATTTTGTTTAAAAACAATTGATCCTCAAAGTTTAGTTCAAAAAAATGTAAGAATTAAAAAAAATATTTTAGAAATTGGTAAAATTCAATATAACTTAAAGGAAATAAATGATATTTATGTCATTGGAGGAGGGAAAGCGAGTAAGTTAATGGCCCAGACAATATCTTCCATTTTAAATTCAAGGATAAAAAAAGGGATAATAATTGCCTTAAAAGGAACAATATTTAACAACAATATAAAAAATATAGAAGTTTGGGAAGGAACTCATCCCATTCCGTCAGAGTCGAATATTCAAGGAACCAAAAAAATGATGGAAATTATTCAAGATCTTACTTCTAACGATTTAGTTATTGGATTAATTTCTGGAGGAGGATCGGCATTAATTAATCTTCCAGCTCATTCAATTCCACTTAAAGACATGCAAAAGTTTTATGATATTTTATTGAAACATGATCTTGACATAATAAAGATAAATACCTTACGAAAACATGTTTCTCAAATAAAAGGAGGACAGTTGGCTCAGTTATGTTTTCCAACGCCAATGATAAACTTAATAATTTCAGATGTTTTAAACGATCCTCTTGAATATATTGCTTCGGGACCAACCTGTCCAGATACAACTACTTTTGCCGACTGCATGCAAATCATCACAAAACATCGAGTGAAGGGTATTCCTTCGTCTATCATGCAACATTTCCAAAAAGGATTAAGAAAAGAAATACCAGAGACACCTAAACCTGGAGATAAATGCTTCACTACAGTTAAAAATATTATCGTCGGAAATCTCAAAGTAGCGTGCGATTCCATACAAGAATTTTTAACTGAAAAGGGAGTGAATGCTAGCATTATTGACTATAGTTTAAGTGGAAATGTCATGCATTTAGCAAGTTATATTCACGATATAGCGAAACGAATGCTTGACAAGCATAAACCATTTGATCCTCCGGGATATCTAATTTTTGGTGGTGAATCTACGGTAGAAATTACATGTATTCCTGGAACGGGTGGACGTAATCAAGAATTATCATTACACGTAATGAACAAATTTCAAGATGAGGATATAGAATACGTGTTTTGTTCTATTGGAACTGATGGGATTGATGGAAACTCCACGGCAGCCGGAGCACTAATTGATTTTCAAACACCAAGAGATGCTCGCAAGAAAGGATTGCAATGTCTTTCTTTTCTACAAGATCATGATTCATATAACTATTTTAAGAAATTGAATGATGGTTTGATCATTACAGGACCTACGGGAACAAACGTTGCAGATGTAATGGTATTGTATTTGGAATGAAAATAAAAATCCAGCAATGGTGGACAGGGGGAGAATCGAACTCCCGACCTCGAGCTCTCTTCAGCATTCTTTCAAGCGGAAATGCTTCGTAAGGCTCGCATCATAACCGACTAGACTACCTGTCCTATAATAAAATGCAAAATCCAATGAAGATCAAGATAAGATTAATCTTGAGAACACGATTTGTTTTTCAAATCGGAATTAAATATTTTCCTCTAAAACGATCATTCACAAATCTTATTCTGATTTTATCTTGAATGCTCGATGAATTTCATGAATTACGATGGCTGCTGTTCCAATGGTACCCAAATCGCCTTCGACATCCAAGTAAACGCTTTCTCCTAAGTCTAATTCTTTTTTCGAGAGACCGGGAGTAGAACCACCAAATACGAGTAAGACTTTTTCCTTGGTTTTTAACGATGAAGCGATTTCGATAGGATCGAATTTCTTCTTACCATGAGGTTTGGGGACGAATAATAAGATCTTTGAAGGTTTTAAGATTTCTAACACGTCTGGGAGATCTTGCAAGACGATTAGATTTTTTTGGTTCTTAATTACCATCTTGTTAACATCTGGAATGCCACTTTGAGCGGCAGATCCTACAGCTTTAGCAATTATTATGGTCTTTAAATTAAATCCGATTATTAATTGAGTCATTTCCCGCATTTTCTGTGTTGAATATACGTTGAATAGACATGCAAGTAAGTTATCCATTTCATTCATTTTTATTTCAAGCCGTATGAGTTTTTTAAATCATTACGATAGACGTTTTAAAAAGATTTTGACGATAATTTTTTGAAAGAAATGAAAAGAGATGATTAATCAAAAAATTACAAGAATTAGGTTTTAATGATTTTGTTTTCATTAAAAATCTTCCGAGAAAGATTAAAAATGGATCTTTTATGATTTAATTTGCAAGATTTTCTAATTTTGAATTTAGGAAAAAAATTTTGAATTGGTGTAAGTAATGTCCGATAAGAAAATGACTACAGATGAGATTTTGGCCAAATCTCAAAAGCCTTCAAAGGATGCTCTTGAATTGCATCCGTTTTATAAGGGAAAGATACAAGTCACGGCTAAGTGTGCCATTCGTGATTTTTCAGACTTTAGCATTTGGTATACGCCCGGTGTTGCTGCTCCATGTCGAGCAATCCAGAAGGATCCTTCTTTATCATTTGAGCATACAAATCGAGCCAATACTGTTTGCGTGATTTCAGATTGCACGCGAGTTTTGGGTTTAGGGGATATTGGTGCAGAGGCAGGAATGCCAGTTATGGAAGGAAAATGTCTTTTATTCAAATATTTAGGAGGAGTAGATGCATTTCCATTATGTCTTGATACTAAAGATCCTGAGGAGTTCATTCGCATTGTAAAGGTTCTGCAGCCTTCATTTGGAGGATTTAATCTAGAAGACATAGCGAAGCCTAAATGCTTTCATATTTTGGACACGCTTAGAGCAGATCCTGAAGTTAAAGTTCCAGTTTGGCACGATGATCAACAAGGTACTGCGGCAGTAACTCTTGCAGGTGCCATTAATGCAGTGGACATAGTAAATAAGAAAAGAGAAGATGTCACGATTGTCTTTTTTGGTGCAGGGGCAGCAAATGTTGCAATTTCACGCGTGATGTTTCACGCTGGGTTTGATCCCAAAAAATCAGTTTTCGTGGATTCAAAAGGGATCCTTTCCAAGGCACGTAAGGACATAAAACAAGGAACCTATAAATGGGATCTCATTACAAGTACAAATGCAGACGATATCAGTGGAGATATTGCTGAATCATTCAAGGATAAGGATATGGCGATATGCCTTTCGAAATCGGGTCCAGACGTGGTTAAAAAAGAATGGATTTCTTCAATGGCAGAAGATTCCATCGTTTTTGCATGTTCAAATCCCATTCCAGAAATCTATCCTTGGGAAGCAAAAGAAGCTGGGGCACGAATCGTGGCTACGGGTCGAAGTGATTTTCCAAATCAGGTAAATAATTCTATGGGTTTTCCTGCAATATTTCGTGGAACACTTGATGTGAGGGCAAAAACGATCACGGATGAGATGTGCATTGTTGCAGCAGAATCTTTGGCGAAAACTGCTGCCTTAGAAGGACTGGATGAAGAAAACATAATACCGAACATGTCAAATAGAATTGCCTTCATCAACGAAGCCATTGCCGTTGCAGAAAAAGCAATTAGTCAAGGTGTTGCCCGGTTAAAACTTAGTAGAGATGAAATCAGACATCTTGCTGAAATGAAAATCAATAACGCTCAAGATCAAATAAAGTTATTGATGCGTGAAGGATTTATTCCAATTCCCAAGACTTAATCATTTTAGCAAATATCTTTTTTAAAAACCGCTCTCTTTTTTTTTAAATTGTTCCTTTGCCATTTTCGCAAAAAAATGCTCATTTTTCCAAAAAATTGCTCATAACTTCGATTTTTTAGGACTTTATATACCGTTGTCAGAAAAAAAGAATCGTTCATGCACAAAACACAATCGCATGAGGTTAAAAAAATGAATGCAGTCGAACAATTAAAAGAAAGCAAAATCTTGTCAATAATGACCACATTGGTGGCATTTGCAACGGGTTCTAATCTTGCAACCTCTGGAAGTGCCGGTCCTTGGGGTCCTTGGCCTTTCCCATGAAAAATTTGACCCCTTTCCTTTTTTTTTTTAATTTTCAAATTTTTTGTGAATAAGTGGATTCTCTACGTAAACTAAATTCACATAACTTAAGTGATTCAGTTTGTGAATTAATTTTAAATAGACGAGAAAAGAATATTGACGAAATCCGACAAAAAAAGAAAACATTAGAAAGTCAATATTGAATTATCATAAATACATCTTTACTTTATATCGGTAATTTATAGAAATTAGAAATTATTATTAATATTCACGTCAAAGTTTAGTTTTTACGTATTAATATGGTCGTTCAAGATATTTGAACGTAGATATTAATCAGTTAATATATTTTTTATGAATCAAAGTTCACATAATTCTTATGGTTCACAATTCTTTGTGATTAAAATTTTGTCTAATCATACTTGAACCCCATAATTTCCATTGGAACTCGACTTATTTAGACGTTCACATATGTGAAATTATGACCCCTTCATTTCCATTGGAAAATCTTGCTACCAATAAGTTTTAAGAAATTTGAAACTTAAAATTCTAGAAAATATAATGTGAATTTTATAATCGGTCGAAAAAATCAAATAAAACAAAAAAGATGGAAATAGATTATATGGATCGCGTGAGGATAATCAAAGCGTTTTTAAACGAGGGTTTTGAAATAGATCCAGCTTTATTGAAGTTCATTCAATATCATGATGATTCTGAATCCTGCTTATTTGAAGTATTAAATAGAGTAAAACGAACGAAGAATTTACCTTCTGTCTTGACGTTGTCCTTGATTCAAGATGGTGTTTCTTCATCAAAAGCTAATAGAAATGCCTCCATTTCATCGAAGGAATCCAGCTTATTTTTGAAAAATGTCAAGCGTTCAAGATTTCATTCTAACGTGATCATTTACAAAGACCCTACTGGACGTTCTTTCAGTACAGGTCAAGTTGAAGATTTTTCAAACCATTTTTTATTAAGATATCAGATGCTTAAAACCATTCTTCGCCAGCGTCCAGAGGCGAGAAACGCAATTTCCATCTCTAGAATTAAGTTCATCAATAATTCAGAGATTGGAATCATTGGAATGATACGATCGAAAGTAGAGAAACAATCACGAAGCATATCACTTGAATTAGAAGATGAAACTGGAAGAATTGTTGGAATAATTTCTTCAAAAGAACAGGAACTCTTGAAGAAAGCCGTTCACCTGCTAAACGATCAAGTAATTTATTGTAAGGGTCAAAAATGGAATTCTAGTTCGTTTCAAATTAAGGATTTTTTTTGGCCAGATGTTCCATTTAACAAGCAAGCAACAGGATATTGCCCTTTCCGTAAAATATTTAATAATTGCTGGGGATATCGTTGATGGGATTGGCGTGTATAAAAATCAGGAAAATGATTTATATATCAACGACATTAATCAGCAATATGAAAAGGTGGCTTCTTATCTAACGTCCCTCCCCGAAGACCTAACAATAATAATGATTCCTGGAGGAGCACATGATGCAGTTCGAAAAGCATTACCTCAACCTGCTATTCCCAAAAAACACGCACGCGATCTTTATGAAATGAAAAATGTTATAATGCTTGGAAATCCCTGTTTTTTTTCTATTCATGGAGTCGATTTCCTTGTATACCACGGTGAAGGATTGGATGATGTTATACCTGTCATTCCTGGTCTAAGTTATGAAAATCCGTGCTCTTGTATGAAAGAATTTTTAAAAAGTCGTCATTTAGCACCTTGCTATGGAACAAAAACAAGTATTATTCCCGAAAAAGAAGATTTCATGGTCATTGATCGAGTCCCTAACGTGTTGCATTGTGGACATGCCCATGTTTCAGACTATGTTGACTATCGAGGCGTGAAATTAATTAATAGTGGATGTTGGCAAGGTTTGACTTCCTTCCAAAAAGAAAGGGGAATAACCCCTACTCCAGCAAAAATATCGATTTTGAATTTGAAGACTTTAAAGACTCAATTCATCCAGTTTTAATTTCAATTCGTTAAGCGATTATTTTTTATTAGAAGGAGTTTATTTTATTCCTCAAGAATATTAGATATCATGGTTGTTGGTGACCAGACCTGACGAAGAAAAAGGAAAAAGACGAAAAAAAAATGCCTACAATAAAAATCATATCAACAGAAACATCAGTATCTATTCCAAAAGATAAACAAGTTTCACCTTCAGATCCTGTCTATGATTCATTCCTTGAGAATTTGCAGAGGCGTCCTAAGAAAAGAAAATCGTCTAAAGAACTACTCTTTTCTGAATCGGAGGCTAAACCTGTTGAACCAATCTCACCTCCTTCAACTATCGATTCAATAGAAGATGATGATTTTGAAGAGGGCGAAACGGGCGAAGGTGGGATGTCAGAGGAACTTTTAAAAACAATGAAAATGCTTGAAGAGATAAAACAAGAAAATCTGGCATCTGAAAGTAGCACAACGCTTAAAGAAGACATACCTTTGGAGATTGATGAAAGCATTCTGAAAAAAATCACCTGTCCTTTTTGCCAAAGGTCAATACCCCTTCGTAAATTGGAATTCTTACAACAAGGATATTCTGATTATTGTCCATATTGCCATGAAATGATCCTTCCAGATCAAGTAGCAGACCAGCTATGATTATCCTTTTTTTGCTTCAATCTCTTGTAGATTAAACCTTATTGAGAGATTGCCGTGTACTTTCTGGATTTTTTGCAAAATTTTTAAATAGCGCTTTCCTCGATACTTTAAATCACAAGTTTTTAAACTCGGAGAGTAAAAAATTATGAACCCATTACCATCATCATCTTTGTAAGTAATGGATGTTTCACCTGTTTCAGCATATTTTAACCGTGTTTTTATTCTGGGAAATAAAATCCCAAATTTTCCACTATACAGGTTTAGAATTAATTCTTTTATGAACTCATCAGTATGCATCATGGTTATAACGGACTTGTTAAATTAGAAATTTAAATGATTTTCGTGAATATTTTCATTTTTTTATTGGGAATGTGTTTGAAGATATTTTAAGATGTATTTCTTACGTATCTTGAGGAATAAAATAAAACAACGCCCACTGATGCAAGAACGACAGTAGTGAGTAGATTAAATACCATCGAAATGTAAAAATTTTGTTGTATTTCGGAGTAAATTAGGGGTAAAAACGGGAGATAACTTGCATTTATCAGAAGATAACAAAAAAGCATCGTGAATGTCAGATTTGCAACTACAAAATAGATCCAGGCAAGATTTAAGAGTATAATACCGCATTTTTGCTCAAAATAATAAATTTCCCAATCTCCTAAGAAAAATTGTTTGATCTTTTTCATTTAGCATTCCTACCATCTTTTCTCTCTAAAAAATTGGTATTCAAAATTCTTTGTCTTTAAATACGCTTTTCGATAAAAAAAATTGAATTCTTATTTGAAGGTGAAATTCTTGATCTCTACATATAAAGTAAAGCATCTCACGCCGGATGCAAAAAAAGTCGATATATCTTTAAAAATATTAAAACGCACGAATGAAAAAGAAGTTACACTAAAGAAGGATAATTCAAGACATCGGGTTTGCACTTTCATAGCAGCAGATGATACTGGGACCATTAATTTAAATATATGGGATGATGTCATTGATTTAATTCACATCAATGATAAAGTCCAAATTAAAAACGGCTATGTTCGCGAATTTCAAGGTCAAATATATTTGAATATTGGTCGATTCGGAACGATTGAAACCATTGGAAAAGTTACAGATTCGCCATCAAAGAGCGTGCTGGAATCAACTGTAAAAATTAAAGATTCAATTTCGAAAAAATTCGGCTTGAATTTATTAGTAAAAGTGGCTGAAATTTCCGAGATCCGAACAGTTACTGTAAAAAAAGATAATTCGAAGCATGAATTATTGGATGTTTTGGTTGGCGATGAGACCGGATGCGTTATCCTTACGCTTTGGGATAAGCAAATTCCAAAAATTACAGGATATAATACCTATCAAATAAATAATGCTTATTTATCAGAATATAATGGAGGATACCGGCTAAATATTTCCCGAAATGGATCAATTCATAAGGTTGATCGGGATATCTCAGTCAATTTACTACACAATCTTTCTCTTTTAGATGTTTGAAGTAAAAACCTTCTATATTTCATTTTATCCATAACAATTTTTTTCAGAGGTAAATGATTTTGTTACAGATTGAAAATCTGAATACGGTAAAAACTTGTAAGAATTGCTTGAATTCAGAATATCATGACACGCGAACTATGCGACACATAAAGATCGGTGAAGATGGGCTATGTGATTTATGCAAGCAAGATCTTCTATATCGCTCCGAATTTTTCCAGTTGAGAAAAAGAGTGAGAGATGACCTGCCGCGAATTTTTGAAAAGGTAAAAAAAGAAAAACATGAATATGATGCCATTTTGTGGTTAAGTGGTGGAAAAGATAGTTCTGTCGCGCTTATTCTAGCCAAAGAAAGATATAATCTTAATATTTTAGCATTCACTATCGATAGAGGGAATCTTTTTGCTCAAACAAGGAAGAATATCGATAATTTAACGAATCACTTAGGCGTGGACCACATTTATTTTAGAACCCCTCCAAAAATATTTCGAAATCTATTAAAATTTGGGATTTCTACAATGTCGCGTATTGGAATATGTTGTACTGTCTGTGGAAGTCTCATGCACCGACCCATTACTTCCCGGCTTCTAATGAATCACGACATCCCGCTGGTGATTACCGGTGTCGATTTATGGGAAATCTACGGAGCATTTCTCGATCAAAAATGGCGTGAGCAGAAAAATAAAAAACAGAATGAATATAATCAATTTTTTCAGTATCTGCCACAATTTAACGAATTAGTAAATGATTACGAAGCAATTATCACGATGATTCTAAGAAAGTTACGGTTGCATTCGAAGGATCCTGATCATTTTAAAACGTTGCGGGATGAATTTCTTCAAATAATTGAACCAATGAAACGCTGGTGGCTCAATGAAGAAGAGAAAAAGAAATTTAAAGAAATTAATCAAAAAATTAAATACATTCCTTTAACTGCAATTGAAATTACAAAAAAAAGTGAACTTTTTAAATTATTGGACAAGTATGGGTGGAAATTACCAAAATTACCATCAGGAGAAATCATCGGAACTGACTGCCGAGCAGGAAACCTATTTAACGCAATTTCTAGTTTTAAATCTAAATCACAACTATGGGCTTATAGAATAATTAGTGGAAACGTAACTAAACAAGAAGCCATCGAAGAAATAAAAAAGCCGGTCAATGTAGAGCTCTTAAAAGAAATTCTTGACTATTTCGAAATCGAAAATCTTGAAAATCGTTTAAAACTTGGCTGGAACAGCCCGTATTACAGGGATCTTTTTAATTTAAAAGTGATAGAATCATTACAACGCAATGATTGAAAAATAGCAATAACTCTAAGAATTTGAATGAATTTTAAGTAATGATGTTATTTTCCGGAATATTTCTTTGAATTGCGTAATTCTGGGTGATCTTTTTATTAAATTTTTTTCAACACTTTAGCAATATCTTCAGGCGAAGTTGAATTTACAAATACACCACTTCCCAGCTCACAACCTCCCAAGTACTTCATCTTACCTTCGCCTCTATTCATCACGTAAATTTCAATATGAAAATGATAGAATGGATATTTTGTGTCATCACAGGGTGATTGATGAAGGATCATTTCGTATGCTAACTCTTCCTCAAATAATTTTTCATATTTCTTGAGAATTCCCCTCAATATTTTTGCAAGTGAACTTTTCATGTTTGATGTAAATTCCAGCAAACTTTGGACGTGTTTTTTAGGATAAATAAACGTTCCATATGGCCATGTTGCAAAAAACGGAATAAAACAAACAAAATCTTCATTTTCTAAAATAATTCTTGAACCTTCTTTCTTTTCTGATTTGAGATGGTCACAAAACAAGCATGACTTTTTTTCAGAGTAATATTCTTTAGAATTTTGCAGTTCACGCCCAATCTTAGGTGGAATAAACGGGAATGCATATATTTGCCCGTGTGGGTGGTCTAAACTAACACCAATAAAGCGACCTCTATTTTCAAAGATTAATACGTATAAGATTTCATCTCTGGTGCTTAAAGCTTTAAACCTTTGAATCCAAATCTCAATAATTTCTTCGATTTGGTCATGATCTAATGCGGCTAGATGTTTTTCATGAGATGGAGAGTATATAATCACTTCACATTGTCCGATTCCAGGTTTAATTTTGAGTAAGGGATCAGTAATACTTACATTTGAATCAGGAATTCCCAAAGCTGGAAATTTATTAGGCAATACAAGGACCTTCCATTCTCCTTTTATCTTTATCTCTGGGGAACCCACGCAAAACGGACATGATTGCTTTTCTGGTAGATTTGGTCGTTTCATTCGACGTGGATTTATAATCACCCACTCTTTTAAAAAAGGATTCCACCTTAATTGACTCATTTATTATCACGATTTAAGAGATTTGTTTAAAGAAACGATTGAAAAAAATCTAAAATACGCGAAAAATCGACAATATTAATTGCAGATATTCCTAAAATTGGAAAATTAAAGAATTTTGAAATAGCTTCAGGTGAAGATGCTCCCGGTTCATCTTGTTTATTAGCAAGGATGCAAAACTTAATTGTTTCGACCTCTGTCTCAAGATTCTTATATACTTGTAGAACTTGCATGATGTCTTTTAATTTAGAATCGGTTACAAATGCTATTATTACCGGTTTAAATTCGAGGATTTCATCCATTGAAACCGAATCTAAATCTTTCACACTAAATCTTATTGAAGAATCTCCCGTTAAGTGAAGCTTTGGTGGATCATCATAATTAATGAATTTATCCTCTCCTTTATTCACTAATAAATTTAGAACCGTTTTTTTACCTACTCCTTTATTACCTAAAAGCATGACTCTCAATTCCTTTTCTTCAAATAAGGAACGTAAATTTGAAAGGAGAGAATGATATGCATCTTCAATTATACCAAAAATCTTGGATTTATTGGATAATTCAGCAGAAAGTTGATTGTAATATTCTTGTAGATAAGTGAAAATTTGTTGTTCTAAATTATTTTTAACGTTTCTTTCTTTTTCTAATCTTTCAAAGGATATTTTTATTTCATCATTTAAAATATCAATCTTGGACGATAATGATTCTATTTCTGCCCTGTAATTTTTCACTTCTTCTTCCAAATTCTTGATCTTTTCTTTTTGAGTTTCGATAAGTTTTTCATAAAGAGCCATCCCCCGATCTTTTTCATCTAGCTTTTCTTGGATTTCCTTCATCGTTGTTTCAGGAACTGGAATGTCTTCATCTTCAAAGATAGCATCAAGTTCTTCTTGGGATATTGGAACGTTTCCAAGACTTAAGTCCATAAAAATTTTTGGCAAAACTTCCATATAATCCGTCCCGATTAAATCTAGTACGTCAGAAATTCTAAGCGTCCGATTTTGATACTCTTGTGGGTTGAACTTGTGAATTTTTTCCAAGATCAAGCGGGATGCAACGGGTAGCATTTTTGAATAATCGCCACTTTCTTCTTTTTTCAATATTAAGGAAATGACAAAATTTGGAGCAATGTAATACCGATGTGTGGCCATTCCCGAGAAAAAACTTGCAATTTTATAAGATTTCGTGTTTAACGTGATAAAATTGGGTTTTAAATTACGCATTCGATGAAGTGAACCAATTTGCATTACTTCTTCGTCAGAAAGAGTAAAATCTGGAAATGTCTTTATTAAAAAAAATCCTTCTTTATTGGTCCATCCTATAAGAGCAACGCCTACTGGCAAGAATCACACCTCTTCGCAATTTTTTTCTTTGGAATTTTGTTTTAATCACTAATTCATAGAATAACCTATTTTCATTATTTTCCATACATGAATTTCAAGTTTTTAAGATTAACTTGATTTATATAAAGAAGATCTATTTTTTACACATTTCTATACTAAAGTGATCTTAGATTAAAAATATGGTAGCGGGAGTAGGATTTGAACCTACCATCTCAGGGTTTCCCAGTTTTTACTTATGAGCCCTGCGGGATCATCCTGGCTACCCCATCCCGCTAAGGATATTGTAGTTTCGCAAGTATGTAACTCACGATCATTGAAGACCTTTGTCTATAATTACATAAAAATTCCTTTTAAAATTTTTATTCTAACAATTTTACTTGAAAGAAACCTCGGAGTATATATAGAATAATGCGAAAAACAATAAGGACCTCTTAGAGAGATAACACATTGGTCATTAGCAGTAAGTTACAATGTTTATAAAGAATATTAAAGATGGTGATGTTCCCCGTGAGTAAAATTGATTTTTTAATGGTTCTACCTCCCGCAAAACCTTTTCCTAGACCACTAGATCTTACTTATCCTTTTTATGAAAAAATTGAATACCAAAAGAAATTAAATATCTTACCGCTTCAAGCGGGAGCACTTCGGATAACGACAATTCTAAACAGCGAGGGATATGGAGTAGCTTATCACGATTTCTGTCATTTTTCAGGTGCAAGTACGTTACGTGAAACGGTAAAAAGTCTAATTAAAAAATATGACCCTGCCATTATCGGAGGATATTCCTATACGGCACTAATGAGTGGTCTTCGGCGAATTTTTACTCTTGCAAAAGAAATTAATCCTAACATTATCACAATTGCAGGTGGACCGCACGTAACATTTTTAGATTCCGAGAGTCTAATCGAATTTTCAGGAAATTTGGATATAGTAGTTCGTGGAGAAGGAGAAAAAACGATAGTTGAGCTCCTTCCATTATTAAAATCAGAAAAATCGATAGATGGAGTAAGAGGAATTACGTATTACAAAAACTTGAGCATAAAAAGAAACAATGCTCGTAACCTGATGTCGAATGATGAATTATCTTCACTTCCATTACTTGATTTGAGTGCAATTCCTAAAAAAGAATTGAATAGACCCATTTATTTTGCTATGAGCGTTTCTCGTGGTTGTCCTTATCAGTGTACGTTTTGTATTAACCCACGATTCTGGAACGGTCAGTTGCGCTTTCGACCCGTTGATCACGTCCTTGAAGAAGTTAAAATGCTTGAAGCTCATCATGATGTTTTAATGGATTTTGGCGATACTAATTTACCAATTAAATTGAATATTTTCGAAGATTTAGTGAAGAAATTTAATAAAGAACAATTTCGAAGAGTTAAAATTGGAATGGTCCTGATTAGATCAAATTTATGTGATGATGTGCGCCTGAGTTTAACTAATAACCTAATAAAAGATCAATATAATGCCTATGTAACAATTGGAATTGAGAATTCCCATGAATCCATATTGAAGTTAATGCACAAACCGTCTTGGGATATTCAACTTTCTGCATTGAAAAAGATTCATCAGAAAAGAATGCGAAATGTTCCTTCGTGGATGGTGGGATTTCCTGGAGAAGATTTGGAGACAATGACTCACAATTTTAGGACACTGAATTCCTTGCATGATGATAATATTTTGGATTCTGCCATCGTTTTTATTTATGTTCCAATCCCTGGATCACCCCCTTTTAACAATCCTGAAAAATATGGAATAAAAATATTGTCTCGAGATTGGGATTTATTCGATAGAGCAATTTATCCTCCCCCGTATCACTTATTTAACCCTAAAACAGGAAAAATCACTCTTACGAATAAACAAATTTGGAGTTATTATATCACAATGCTTGAAATTATCAGAAGAAAAAGAGTAGAAGATGGTGAAGAAATTAAAATATTGGAATACTTGAAACTAATAGAAGAAAAACCTCAATACATTAACTTTAATCCTGTTGATGGTGATGTCAATTTCTATGAAGATTTTCCTACTCATTTAGAGTATTAAATCTCTTTCGGAAATTAATGATTCTTTACGGAAAAATTAAATGGAACTTATCAGAATTGATGGATATTTATAATTTCTTAATAATGTCTTGATTGTAATCATATTCGTATTTGAAATTTATCAATACCTTCTCTGATGAATATTCTTTTCTCTTCATCAATATTTCCATCTATTTTTCCTTCAGCTAGTAGTGTTATGAAAGTCTTAATGATATCCTGTACGGATTTGTTGAAAAATTCAGCAAGTTCATCAAAGTACAAGATTCCATCTTCGCTCTTTTCAACGAAATTTATAATTAATTTGTGCATGCGGGAACTATAAGTTTTTGGTATTGGTTTAAGAAACACGTGAATTGGCGGAGGGACGATTTGTATCTTTTCGAAGGTTGGGTATATTGTTTTATTCATTTCGATCAAAGATGTACTTAAATAATCCGTAGCCTTCAACACGAGAAGGGGGAATTTTTCAATAGTGCCTAACTTCGAAGCGCCTCTCCAACTATTGTAACTGGATGGATTAGTTATTTTTCTTACTCTAATTTTTATTGAAGGGGAAACTAGCAAGGAAAGCTCTGCAGTTAGTCTTTTGTCAATGTTATTAATGTCGACAGAGCCGCCAGATAAAAAAATATTGTTAAAAAATATGTTTCTTAATGAAGGTTCCACTTCATCAATACAGCGTATAATTAATTGAGGAAGCGATTCATCTTTTCCAACCAGTTCGGGTTGGAAGAGTACTTCTGGTGCTAAAAAACGTTCCGTTTCGACGTGAATCAAAGATCGATCAGGTAAAAGATAGTCTATCTTTTTATTATAAAATTCTTTCGAGAAGATATAATGATCTTCCACATCTTTAGAGTGGGGATTACTTTCACACAAATTATGTTTAATGTCTTGAATTATTAGATTAGGAGAAACTCCTGCAATTGGCTCGCTTAAACTCTTGAACTTGCTTCCTATGAGCTGTTTTAGATGATCTGAAATGTATTTTCCTCCAAACATTGTATTTTGCGCTTTAAGGGCATGTCCCTTCAAGACAGGTAAGATTTGAATTTGTTTATGACCTATTTCTACAATTAACCCTGTAATTTGTTGATCATTAGACAGCAAAGCAGCATATGGTTGAGAAACGAGACATAAGCCTAGAACATTCAAGTTTTTAAAGAAATAATCCATAAAAAATGTTAAATATTCTTCAGATGCTAAAATTGGATATAAAAGAATAACGTATCCATTAAAGGGTCTTTTAATATTTAACGAGTATAAAGTATGTTCTAAGAACTTTTCTAGAAGATCTGGATTAGATAAAAGAGGACCATTTATCGGTTGTTTCAGGTTTAGTCCCAGATTTCGATCAATTGCTTCAAAACCAAAATATATATCTTTAGAAATATCTATTGATAAATTATTCAAGACTGATTCAATCATTTTAATTTGAAGAGCTGTTTTTCTTGTCCCTATTATTGTTGGAATTACAAGTCTTGGTTCATCTTCACCTGCAAAACCAATTTTAGATGTATGAGATCCTATTTCAACCACTAAAACCTTCATAACGAATAAAATCTAACCAATTAAAATAAAGTTTATCACTTTAAGCATTCATACTTACGGATTTAAACGAAGAGATAAGAACGAGCGATATTTTATTACTTAATTCAAGAAATCGTCAAGATCGAAAAATTTTTAGAATGAAAAATATGAAATTGAAAAAAAAAGAAATTAGTATGGTGCTTTTTTGAGAAAGCCATACAGAAACAATGAATATCCTATTATTTCAACCAGCACACCAATGAAACTGAAACTTGTATAAATGTCGACGTAAATGGTTCCAATTTTCGAACATATTGCATGAACAAAATAGCTAGACATTGCAACGACTGCTCCCATCCCTACAAATAGAGGATGAATGTTAGATAAACGTTGCTGATGATAAGCAAAGATAAATGTTATTGCTAATAATGCAAAGGTTGGAATCCCTAGTAAAAACATTGTTATTACTACCAGTTCGTAGTCAATGAGAATGATGATAGTAAACAACCCAATAACAATGCTGCAATAAAGTAATATGCCAATATTTCGGATTTTTGGTTTATTTTCAAACCAAATATCTAACATTGTTATAAATAATAGAATTAAAACAGTGCTAATTATGATAAATTGAACAAAAATCATAATTTGACTGGCAATCGTTGCATAAGGTACAAGTCCCGTGACCCAAAGAATATCAAACACGTGTTGAACTGATTGGCCAATAAATGCAAGTCCCAGTAGGAAGGGGATGTCTGAAATATAGCGTTTTTCACTTTCTTTCCACTGATAAAAGAGCACGCTCGCTAGAGCAACATATACGGCTTCTTTCGTGAACATGGTTGTAATTAAAAAGATATACTCAACAATCATTTTGAATCACCGAAAAAATATTTCACAATTTGGGTGGATTCATAAGAAATTACTTTTTTTTTGCGAAAAAAAATATAAAAACTAATCAAAAAATGAACTTGTAAAGAATTAGCAATTTATGATATTAATTTAACATTTTTAATCCAAATATTTCTAGGTCACGCATATTATTGAACATAGATAATATTTTCAATAAATAATAGGTGTCTAAAGTTAAATTCAACTTAGATACTTTAGTAAATTGATGATATATTCTGTCTATTTACAATATTTTTGTATGGAAAGGCCTAATTTGATAATTTCAACAATGCGATCTTCAAAGTCCATTATAGAGTGGAAACATTTCTATTCGTATAACTTGAAGTATCCAACTCCGAATTGCGCATCCTGATGATGATAACTAAAAATCATTTAAAGAAATCATTTATGGGAGACACTTCACCAATTTTTAATAAAGAACCAAAAATGTTATTATATGAGTTACACATAGCTCCTTGAAGAATAAAAAAGATTCAATTCTTTTTCTTAACCTTGAGGACCTTAAATGATTTCCCAAATCGATTCTGAAGTTTTTTTAGGCGTTGTTCAAGAACTCGTTGGTGAAGAAGCCATAGCAATAGTAAAAATGCTAAATGAGAAATATGAAGCAACCGATGAGGAACTTTCAAATAAATTGGACGTGCGTCTAAATATCATCCGAAAAACTCTTTATAAACTCTATGATAATCATTTAGCTATTTTTCGACGAATTCGAGATAAAAACACGGGCTGGTTTGTATATTTTTGGAAGCTAAAGCCAGAACGTATATCTGACCTTGTTCGAACTAAGAAGAAGATGGTTTTGCAAAAGCTCAAAGAACGTTTAGATTTTGAACGCGATCACGTATTTTATCAATGTGAAAACGGATGTCCGAGATTTATTTTTGAAGAAGCATTAGAAATCAGTTTTCAATGCCCAACATGCCACGCTCCATTGATAAATATTTCGAATACAGACATAATTTCAGTCCTTGAATCAAAAGTAAACATTTTAGAACAAGATCTTGAACAAAAATAGCGAATAATTAAATAAGATCTTTTTTTTTGATGATTTAATGAAAACAATTAATATACTCCCCAAAATTTATTCGTTTCCTAAGCAAATAATCTATTCTGAGTTGAAAAATTACATAAATAGAGAATTTATTGATTTAGATTTAAATGTCAAAATTGATTTCATCTCAAAAGCTCAAATTAAAATTTCTCTTGAGGGTCCTGATGAAGAAATCGCTCATAATTTTTTAAAGAAAAGCTTTGTAACCATTTCTTCACTAAATTCTATAAAAACTGGGCTGGTAAAAAGGGGTAGATGTATTAGTGTTGGTAAGCACGGATTTGGTCTCTTTGTGAATATTGGACTAATAGAACCGAAAAAAAAAGATGCTTTGCTTCCATTATTTGAATTAAGAACACAATTGCTTGATGATCAAGATTTTTCCTTGCGTTCTATTATAGACTTGTTTGGATTTATTGATGGATTTCCACTGGAAGTTGAAATTTCTGAGATTAATGAAAAAGATCAAGTTTTTGTTCGGTTAACAAATAATCAAATTGATATTTTCAAGTCTTGGATAGAAAAAAGCCTTGATCGACTGTTCGTGTACGGAATAAACTCAAAAAATCTCTACAAAATCATTAGTCAAATTAATCAATTTGGAGACATTCACTCTGTTGATAGGTTAGGCTTGTTTGATTTTATTCTCATTCTAAAAGAAGATACCTCTGCTAAAGGAATGCTTCCAATTCTTGGAAAAAAAATACAAGCAAAAATGAATTTTTTTTCTCCTAAAATGATCTTGAAACGATTGGAAAAAATTTCTTAAATTTGCCAAAAATTAATGAGATTGATTTTTCTGTTTGATTAGCTTGACTTGGTAGAATTTTTTCCATTCAATATGCTGGTCGGGCTGAAAAATCAATGTTAATGTTAAATTCATTTTTATTCCATACCTTCTCTTCGTTTTCAGGCATAATTGTAAATTCATAACCAAAAAATTCGGTCCAAACTAACGGGAAACAAAGAATAGTTTCCGCCAAAGTTCGGATCATTGCAATTTCTTCGTTTATTTCATCTATATCATTTTCTTTTAAAGCTTTTATAAAGAGAATGACTTCATCGTGATGGTAGGAATATCTTATATTCAAAATAATATCGACATTCGTTCCTCCGATGTCAAATTTAATTTTTAATTTTTTACTATTGAATGGAAAAACCTTGCATAACCAATCCGTTAAAAGACTTTTTCCGTATTTCTTGAAAAAAGCCGAAATATCTGAACCACTCTTTTTCATTTGCCATTTATTCCATGCCTTTTCAAAGTTAGATTTATATGATCGAATTTGAGAAACCCTGCTTTGAATTTCTGATTTAAAGAATTTTACCATATCAAAACGTTCAAATTTCGTTTTATTTGCGAGTTTGTTCACGAAATCCTTGAATTTAAAAAACATAGATAATCGTTTCCGTTTTTTTTTCCTTAAATTTTATTTTGTTTTATTTGCTTAAAAAAAGTGATAGTTATCATAAAAGTCTGATAGGAGTAAGTATGATAAAAATAAAATGATAATTCTTTAAAAGAGTTTTACCTATCGATTGAAATTGCTCGAGTATTTATCATAAATTATCTCATTGGATGTATCAAAAAGAAACAAAATCAAATTAATAGGGACATTTTCACATTTCTTTCTGAATTTACATTATTTGCTTTTTTCGCATTTATTGTAGTTTAAATAGGGAAGGGTAAGAAACAATATAGATTTTAATTCTGGAAAATATTGCCATTTCCATTAAAAATCACTAAAAAGTGACCACGATGTCCGAAATTCAAATAACACGACAACTAAGAGCTCATTTAAACAAGATAAAGAGAATTTTTGGGGTCGAAAATGTTGTTGTTTCACAACGTGATGGGAATCCCATTGAAAGTGTAGGAGTTTGGCTTTCAAAACATGATATATTTGGATTATGTTCATCAACGTCTGCTATATTTAACGTTGCGGAAATATTGCATGGTTTTGATTTGAATTATATACTCATTGATGGAAGAAATAGCAAGATTCTCATAGCGCCAATATACAATAAATCATCCCATTCTGAGTTGTCAGATGTACCTGAAAATCAACCTCCTTCACGAGCTGAATTTTTTGTTTCTGTAACGACTCGACCAAAGGTAAATCTAGGGGGGATTTTCATTAAAATGCGACAAATTCTCCAAGACATTTCTTTTTCATTAGAAAAGTCGGGACAGGATTTTAAACCTCCGCTGAGAAATTTTTCCGAAACGGAAGTTCAAGATATTTTAAATTCATTCAAGGTGAAAGAGGAACTGGAATCAAACCAAGAAAATAAATCAATAAGCACATTTTCAATGAGGATGTCATCTGAGACTTCTGAAAAAATTAGGGATTGCGTTTACGACTTCTTAAAAAACGTGCCTGGAGTGAAAATTGCGAGTGTTGCTTTAAATGGTGGTTATACTCTCTGTAAGTTTTCTTTGGATCCATTGATAGATAACCAAGGGGCCATGTCTTATAGCCTATATGACACAAGCCGCCGCATTATTTGGATGCTAAGAAAAACTCAATTAAATCACGTTCTTTGTGAATGTAAAAATCACGCTCATTTTATTTATGGCATTATAGATGGCTCCATCTTCAGCACTTATATCAAAAAATCAATGGATAAAAGGTTGGGACTTTTACGTTTGATTATCCCTCAATATATACAAACGCTACAACAATACATGGGAGAAGCAAAAAAGGAGAAATTCAGTGAATTTGACTTCAAAGAATTACTTGAAGAACTTAATGTATGAAAAACTCAAGGAGAAGATCTAGAATGGAGCAATATTTCTCTTTAAAAAACTTGATTCAAACACTAGGACGTTCAGACTTCTCTCTTTTGATCCATATGATACTTAATCGTGTTCCGATTTTAATAATTGGACAAGATGAATCGTTGGTTGATGAACTTGTATCTAAGTTAGTATCATTAGCGCCCCACAGGTCCGAATTAATTTATTATTCTGATTTCGTTGATGAATACGACTATAAAACTCTTCTCCAGGAAGAAAATGACGATTTTAAAAGCCCCCGCATTATTATTAGATCTCCTTCAAATGCATCACAACATGCAATTGAAAATATTTCTTCCCTAAAAGGATGGATATTGGGATATACGAATAAAAATGGAATGAAAGATCAAATTTTTAAGGATTTTTTAACTAAAGAAGAACCTTGTGTCGTGATATTCCTTAATCAACTGGATAAAATTAGGATTGATGTTTTTGGAATTAAAGTGAATGATTTGGATCTCTCACTTGAAAAAAGGATTCTCACCAAAGCTATCAAGCAAACAGAAGTTGCTTTAGAGAAAATGAAACGCGTATTACATAAAAAAATAAAGATGAAAAAAGAATCCGAAGTTCTTAAGGCAGTTATGAATTTCAGCATGGAGGAAGAGGAAATTCAGAAAAACATATTTCAAGAAGAAATACAATCTTTCGTACATGCAGCAAGTAGAGCATTAGCGGTTCTATCCAGAATAGATTTAGTTCATGAACTTGGGATGCAAATAAAAATCGCTGATAATACATTGCTTCGGACTATTGATTATGAAGATGTGAATATTAAACGGCTTTTAGACTTTATTAAATCGGAATTTGGAGTTGATTTTTTTTCATGCATTAAAGGTTCGTGGAAGGATCGCTCAGGAGATAAAATTGATGGACTATGGGGTTGATAGGAGGATTAATTATTGTTTGTTGATTACGGAAAAAGAAAAGTAATGGTAAAACTTGTTTATTGGGGTGGTGCCATGTCAGGGAAAACCACTTCCGTCAAATTTCTATTTCATTCATTCAATTCTGATAAATTATTGCACTCTATTGAAACAAGTACTGGTAGAACGTTATTTTTCGATTATGGAGAACTCATACTGAACCGAGGACAATGGGAATTTCATGTTAATGTATGGACTGCAACAGGTCAAGATTTTTATTGTGAAACTAGACCAACTGTTTTGGCTGGTGTAGATGGTATTATTTTCGTGGCAGATTCGAATCCCGAGTTACTTCAAGACAATTTAAAGAGTTGGATTGAACTTACATCAATTTTAGGTGCAAAAATTAAGTCTATCCCAATTATATTTTGTCTCAATAAGCGAGATCTTAACAACAAATTAACTTGTGAAGAATTCCAAAAGGCACTAGGAATTAAAGGGAAATTCAATGTTGTCGAAACAATAGCTACACATGGAGAGAACGTGCTTAAGACATTTCAATTAATGATAAAGAGCATATTAGAAAAGAATTAAAAATTTTCTTGGTGTTTAAACAACATCTTTACTTTTTGTCTAAACTGCCAATTCATTATCAATTTTTTCTCTTTTAACCTTGTTTTTAATCAGACAAGTTATATATCCTGCTATTCTATTTCTAAAATGTTTTGATTTATATATTATCAATTCATTTAACATTTTCTTATTATTCTCGAAATCTAAGTTAAACTTGTCTGGAAACTGTTCATATATTTCATTTGAAATTCTCTTTATTGTCTCAGTTCTTACTTTTCCACACATTTTTTAAACCATTTCCTTGTCTATCAATGTCTGTGAAGTAATTTCCATTTTGATTTTTATATTTTATTCAAAATGAAATTTATGATTTCTTTTTATCAATATTGATTGAAAAGGTTTTTTCTTTTTCTATTACCTCCTAATTTAAAATTCAAGCTTCTCTCTATGAGTGTATTACGTGATAGTTCCTAAGTTTAAGCTGACGATCCCTCAGACCGGCCTACGAAAAACTACATTTTATGGTCTTTTCTCGTCTAAAAATTCATAATTTAACATTCTTTTTCTCATTAACATGAACCTGTTAAAATGTGGAGGATATGTCAATGATTAAAAAATCAGTCAAAGAAATACAAAACTTAGACTTGGAATGTGAACACGAGCCCTTTCTAGATGAAATTCGTGGAGAATATACATGTTCGAAGTGCGGTCTAGTGCTTTCCACGTTGTATATATCTCCTTCCTACCAATTAAATGAGAATAATTTCGATACTTCAAATTCATCCAGAAATTATGTTGCATTGGGAGATAGGGTAAACATCGTCGATGGTCTTGGAAGCTTTATTGATTATCAGTATTCATCATACTTTTTGGACAAGAAAGGATTACCAGTATCCGCTCATTACCAAACATTATTTAAAAGATTAAAATATCGATATGATTTAAGAGCACGAATTTGTAATCGAGAAACTCATTATCGGGCATTAAAAACATTGAATAAGATTGTTTCTTTTCTAAATTTGAACGATAAAATTAGGGATCGAGCCGCATATTTTTATCAAAAAATTATAAAAAACGAAGAAAAAAAAGAAATTACAAATCACTTGGCTTTAGTTGCACTCTGTCTTCTCCTAGCAACCCGTGAATATAAAGAAAAGGCTCCTATTACAATTCAAGAAATTACTAAAGCCTTTCAGAAACTTGGACATCGTGTAAGTGAACGATCCCTCATTCAACTTGCACTAAAAATTCGCCCTAAATACAATCACCTATTCTTGAAACAGACTCGCTTGAGCGAACATTACATGCCTCGGATCATTTCCCAAGTCATAAACAATCCAGAAATACGGGAGCGCCTCGCCATATATAATCGCAACATTGAAGATTATCAGAAGAAATTAAGGATCATAAGTCAAAAAATTCTGTCTGAAATTAATAAAGAAATGAGAGGTGGTAGAAACCCTCATATTTTTGCGGTTGCTGTTCTCTATTGCGCAGATCAAATCATTTCAAAAAGAGAAAAGAAACACGCCATCCTGACTCAAAAACTCCTGTCGAGAGCAACAAATGCTGCCGAATATTCAATTAGGGATCATTGGAGAGCCATACTTTATGAATATTTTAAGAAAGCGCGAGATGAAGGAAGATTGCATGATTTTTATCAAAATTCAATTTTTAAGTAATTTTTTCGTTCCTAGTATAAAAAAATTGAAAAAATGAAGACTGTTAATATGTAAATCAAAAAAGATATGAAGGAATTAAAGAACTTTTTATCCAAATTTACCACATCTGCTAAAAATAAAGCCGTAAAAAGTGTCATGCTTAATAAAAAGACATATAATGGCCAGATTGTTATGATGTGAAATAAGTTTAAGGAAATGCTTGAAAGATTTGGAGATTGAAAAATTTGAAAGGAATAATATAATAGAGGCGAGATTGAAGTAAGCATCCCAAGCACGCCACTTAAAACAATACAAAGAAATCTAACTTTAAAATGCTGTGCTTTTAATAAAATTAACCGTTCTTCTGTTAATTGTTGATTAATTTTTAGTTGAGTTAATATAGATATTAATCGAATTCCTGTCTCTCTACTGCTCTTTCGGAGCATTCTCTGAACTAGGCTAACAAGTTTCTTTGAATGTGGATTTTGAAGTTGAACTGAAAAAAGATGCCAAAAATCTTCAAATGAATGGCCGTTTTTAAGCAAAACATCCTGAGTGGTGTCTATGATGCTCAATATATTGCTTGATGAATTCTTAAGCGCATCTGTATATGCTTTTTCTTCCGAATTATATCTTTTCAATGAGTTTGCAAAATATAGAAGAAATTCGGTAAGATCAAGAAATTCCCGATTCATTTTCAACCATTTCTTTCTTTGTAGGTTTGGTGAGAATACATCTATTTCTCCAAATATCTGAAGTGATGTTTTAAACAGTTTTGAACGAATGAAAATAAATATCATGATGATTATGGGAATTAAAATGATTGTAATTGCATTAGCTGCAAGTCCGTAAAAACTTAGGAATAAAGTAATGATAAAAGGCAAAAATATGCATAAGCCTATTAAGAATATTAATTTACTTTCCAATTCTTTTGTATATCTTTTATATTCTGCTTGCTTTTCAACGTAATTCAATTCCAAAAAGTCTGTAATTAAATCTCTCTTAAAATTATTCGATAATAAATTCTGTATTCTCTCTTTTAATGTATTGCTTGGTTGGGTTTCAGCAAAGTTCCATAAGAGAATTTCTGGATCTTCTCCATTATTTACACCTTTCAAAATTTCTTGAAATTTGCTTGAGATAACAGGATATGCTCCATTTGCAATGAGTTCAATTCCATCTAGAATTGAATGATTCGTCTTTAACATTAATAGTAAATCTTGAAAAGCCAGTTCTGTTCCAAAAATAATTTGTATCCTTATTTTATCATAATAGAAGATTAAGCGATTTTTCAGGTAAATATAACTAAAAAGAGCAAACATTGTGGATATAACAAATGATATAAAGATATTAAACAGTATGAGGAAAAAGAAAGTAGTTGAGAATATAAAAATAGAAAAAATAATGGATGCTCCAATAATTTCATTTGGATTCAAACCTGTTTCAATAAAAAAATACTTGCACGCTTTGTTTAGTTTATCATCCTGAATGAATTTTGATACGAATTTAATTCCTGGAAAATTTCCAAGGAGTTTAAACAAACGAGCTAAGTTTTTCATTTTTCCAGTTTTTATTTTTAAATGTCTCTTAAAAACGCCCCGCGTTGTCAAGAACCTAAAATTATAGTTAGAAATTTATACGTTAACGTAATTATCATTAATATTGCCACCAAAAAAATAAGAGGATAAAAAAAAGTAGGAATATCTGGAAGAATGCCGAGAATAAATGTTCCGGTAATTAAAAAAACGGTCGCACAAAATAGGAAAGAGTATGTTTCATCGCAAAATGGAATATATATCATCTCAATTATCCAGAAAATCAAGATTATGAGAATAAATACTTCTATCAACTGATTTCCTCTCGTACAAGCGGCTTCTCGTTGAAATCACGCACATTTTTTGTTGTTTTAAAAAAAACACACATTTTTTTATTAATTGAGCTAAGTTCTGTAGTATTATTAATTCTAAATGAATTAAATATCGTTTTAAGTTCGTTAATTTCCCAAAGAAATAACTTAGGAGTAATGATTTCTAAACAGGATTCCCTTATTTTATTTACAATTGAAGAAATATCATAAAATTCTTCCCATGATGAAAAATCTGAAATTAAATCATCTTTTAATGGGTCTCTATGAAAAAGTGTGTTAATCTTTATTTCTCCTGTCCTCTCCATTTTTGCAACTTCATCAATTTTGATTACTCTTCTCCCTAAATCTGTTTTTCCCATTTGGATGATTAAATCGATGTTACCAATGGCGGTTTTAGGAATTTGCTCATCTTCTAGCCAACGTTCAATGATTAAGTTGGAATTTGTTCCATGACAAGTTCCAAGACAACTTTGTAATCCTACCTTTAATAAAAAAAAGAAAGCATGAATAGTTTCTGTATGGATTAATTCACCGATGATAACAATGTCAGGAGTTCGATGTAATGTCTCACGAACTTGATAGCTTTTAGTGGTTTCTTCATGTACGTGATCCCTGCGTGATAATTTAAATCTCATTTGGTGTTTTCCGTACAAAAATTGGGGAAGGCTTTCTACAACATCTTCAATATATATTTTTCTCCATGAAGAAGGTGTTAAGAAGTCAAGAGCGTTCAACAAGGTCGTTTTTCCTGAACCTGGTTCTCCGATGATAATAATGCTTCGCTTGTGAAACAGGAAAAAACAAACAAGAGCAAGCGATTCAGCATTAATCGTCCTTGATTTTAAGAGTTCGGTAATGGAAAATACTTTTCTCCGTAATTTTCGAACTGTAAAGTTTACCTTATCTACAGCCAGAGGGCTTACATTCATTTCTACACGAATTTGAAAGAAATCAGTTAAAATTTCAGTTTTTAATGACGGTTTTTCCTCATTTAATGATAAATTACTTTCCGCCCTTAATCTAGTTCGAAAGTTTTTTATTTCGTCAAAATCGAGATAAAGATTTGTTTTACATCTGCCCCACTTCTCATGATCTAGATATAAGGCTGTTCCAGGGCCATCAAAATAGATCTCCTCAATATTTTGATCTAAAAATAATGGAAGTAGCTTATTTAGACCGATTGATTCAAAACAAATTAGATGCTGGAATCGTTCTTCACGTTCATGAGGTAACAAATCAAAATTGATTAAAATGGATTTAACTGCTTTCATGCGGTTCTTTAAAAGTCTATTAAAATTTAAAATTGAACGTTTTTCAACTTGCAACATATTCGAATCTTGGAGATTCGTTAACATCTTGGATATTCTCTGCTTTTGATTTGAATTTAAATCAAAATATCTTTTAATCTCATATTCTTTTTCAAGTGAATTGCTCTCATAGATTGAAATCACATAAGGTCCAACATTATATTGTTCATTGAGAATTTTTTTGTTAGATTGTTTATTTATTGTTTCTATGTCTTGCCTTCTATGTCCTGTCGAAGGTGGAAGGTAAATTTCGAGGAATTCGGCAAATTTGATGCTGGGATCTTTTTTAAAAAAAGCGTAATAATCCTGAATTAATTTCAACTTTTCTAATTCTTTTTTTACATACTGTAGAAATTCAATATATTTATATGAGCAGCGTTTACAATTTATATCGGATTTTTTAATTAGCTCTTGTTCCTTTTTGATTTCATATGAAACGTCAAAAAGCGTTTTTAATGGATTATTCAAGAATTCTGCAAATCCATAAATATCCTTAAAATTTAATTTCAAAAAAAATATCCGTTTTTGCTTACAAGAATAATTTTTTGAGCAATTTATATCCACTAATGAAACGGTCATTATCCTTTCTTCAATTCTTTTTGCTATTCTAACCAAATTTTTGAATTTTTTTGTTTTATTTTCATTTATATGAATTGTCTGATCAGGCTTTTCTATGAATATGTCATCAAATTCATATTCGTTTTCCTTAATTATTTTCAAGATTTCCTTAAAACACGGAGCAAGAACGGCATCCCTGCCTTGATTTTGACATTGATTTTCACAATATATGAATAATCGGTTGATTTTTTTTGTTACGTTATTATTTTCCACATTTTCCAACAAGATTGGTTGAAATTTATGGGAACAATTCATATTGAATTCCCTTTTTCTTCCTAAATTTTAAATAAATTTATAAACGAGTAATTCATGCGAAAAATTTCGATTTTTTTTATTTGAAAGATTTGTCTAATTAAAGGATTCACGTGGTTATGTAAATCCTATCCAATTTTCGAGTTTCAGGGATGAATGATAAGATCCTATCTAAACTTCTTCTCGAACGATATTTAAACACAACAAACAAAATTCAAACAAGGAAAAAAACAATATTTGTGAAGAAGTAAACAATCAAATTTTTAATCCAAATTTGTTTCTACTAAATAAGAAAAAATGGAAATATAACATTATGTTCATTCCAACTCATAACTTGAATTCTATCGAAACGGATATTCTTGTAATTGGGAGTGGTATTGCTGGACTTTTTTTTTCCATCAAGGCTTCCAGATTCGCAAATATCATAATTATCACAAAACGAGAAAAAGAAGAAGCCAACACACAATATGCGCAAGGAGGCATTGCAAGTGTCACTACTTCAGATGATTCTTTCGAAGATCACGTGAGAGATACGTTGATTGCAGGAGATGGTTTATGTAGCCGCCCTGTTGTTGAAGAAGTTGTGGAAAAAGGACCTGAAATGATCGAAGAATTAATCGGATTGGGTGTGAAATTTTCGAAGAAACCTGTTGGGAAAGGATATGATTTAGGTATTGAAGGAGGTCATTCAAAAAGAAGGGTTTTTCATGCTGCAGATATGACTGGAAAAGAAGTTCAAACAGTATTATTAAATCGAATAATGGAAAAAGAAAATGTAAGAATACTAGAATATCATATTGCAATCGATTTAGTATGCCAAAATGGAAAATGTATCGGAGCTTATGTCTTAGATATAAAAAATAAAAAAGTTATTAACGTATCTGCAAAGATAACAGTTTTGGCTACTGGTGGGGCAGGAAAAGTATACCTTTATACCAGTAATCCTGATATTGCGACAGGGGACGGCATTGCGATGGCATATAGAGCTGGTGCAACCATTCTTAATATGGAATTTTTTCAATTCCATCCAACTTGCTTATACCACCCTTATGCGAAATCTTTTCTGATCTCTGAAGCGCTTCGAGGGGAAGGAGCAGTTTTGAAAGACAAAAATGGTAAGGAATTTATGATTAATTATCACAAACAAAAAAGTCTGGCCCCTCGTGATATCGTAGCACGCGCTATAGATAATGAATTAAAGAAGAGCGGGGATGATTGCGTCTTTCTGGACATTAGTTTTAAAAATCCTGATTTTATTAAAAAAAGATTTCCTGGAATCTACAAGAAATGTTTAAATTTTGGGATTGATATCACAAAGGATCCCATACCTGTTGTTCCTGCTGCTCATTATTCATGTGGTGGTATTAAGGCTACCCTTGATGGTCAAACCGACATTCAAAACCTACTTGCGATTGGAGAAGTAACATGTACTGGACTTCATGGGGCAAACCGATTAGCGAGCAACTCACTTCTAGAAGGACTTGTAAGTTCTTTTAAAGCATCAGAAAAATGCAGGTTACTTTTGAGATTCGATATAAAAAATCAGAGATTTGCATGTTGGGAATCAGGTAATGCAGTGGATAGTAATGAAGCGGTTATCATTTCTCAAAATTGGGACGAAATTAGAAGATTTATGTGGAATTACGTGGGAATTGTCCGTACAGATAAGCGTCTAGAACGAGCAAAAAAAAGAATAGTAATGTTACGAGATGAAATTAATGAATATTACTGGGACTTTATTGTTACTTCAGATTTAATAGAATTACGAAATCTCGCAACAGTGGCGGAGATCATAATCGATTCAGCATTATTAAGGAAGGAAAGCAGAGGAATTCATTATAATCTCGATCATCTCGAAAAGATCGAGCCGAGAAATACGGAAATAAGAAAAAAACGCACTTGGGTTTAGTATTCTTGAACTTGATTAACGAGGGTATTGCTATCGAAATCAGAATATTAGCCATCTCTTCAATTCCATTGATCGAAAAAAAAATCGGTCTTCCTACTCTTTCACGATTAATTTTTGAAGCAATAAACCGCCAAGCAAATCTATCTAATGGTGACATTATTATAATTGCTCAAACGATAATTTCAAAAGCGGAAGGCCGAATATTCGATCTCAATGAATTTAAAGTAACAAGTGAAGCCGAAAAATTAGCAAAAGAGCTAAAAAAAGATCCTCGATTAATTGCTGCTATCTTGAGTGAATCCAAGCAAGTCTTAAAAAAAACGGATAAATCATTGATTGTAGAATTAAATTCTGGTCTAATCTGTGCTAATGCTGGAGTTGATCAATCCAATTCTGGAAAGAATAAGGTTACCCTACTTCCAAAAGATCCTGATGGGAGTGCTCTGACAATTAAAAAAGAGATTAAAAAGATTTCGGGAAAATCCGTTGGAATCATCATTTCCGATACTCAAGGACGTGTGCTTCGAGAAGGTGCTGTAAACATTGGTCTTGGATTTTCTGGATTCAAGAATGGTATCTTGCATTATGAAGGAAAAACCGATCTTTTTGGTTTTAAACTTAAAACAACAGAAATCAACATCATTGATGAATTGGCATCAGCTGCAGAACTTTTGATGGGTGAAGCAAATGAAGGTATTCCTGTCGTTCTTATTAAAGGATATAACTTTGAACCGGGTTATGATTCATCCAAATCTCTAATAAGAAATAGAAATAATCAATTATTCAAGTAAGGAAAGAGTTATCTTAATTTCTATGAGTTTTATTTTGATTAATAATTGGAGAATTAATGTATTGCATCCTGAAAAAGCAACTAAATCAAAAAAAAGTGATGAAGAAGACTATAAGTACTTAGCAATTGTAAAAAAAGGCATGAAACGAATAAAAGAAGTAAAAAAGAAATATGTAGAAGAATTGAGAACATATAATGAATTGCTCAAAGAAAATAAAAATCTATTTTTACGACCTACCTATGTGAATCGAGGTAAAAAAGTCTATTATTATTGGTACAGGTATATCTGGGATCCTATAAAAAAAAAGACGATCCAAGTATATGTTGGAAAACGTAAATTGAACGAAGATGAAGATTTACCTGATCCTCCTCAATACCCTTTGAAGGATCTGGAATTCGAGACTTTAGACAATAAAGAAGACATTGTAATTTCGCGAGAAGATTACTATAAATTTAAAGAATTATTTGAAGGTCTCGAAGTAAGTTTCAATGTGAAAGAGCTAATTAAATCCGACAGAATACCTCTTATTTAATCATCTATGGATTTTATATCGGTGCAGAAAAATGCGTAAGATTAACATGGAAAGAATCAAAGTATTCATTTTTGATCTTGATGGCGTGGTCTATTTAGGAAATCAGTTAGTACCACGAGCTGATGAAGTAATTGATAAAATCAACAAATTAGGAAAAAAAGTCTATTTTCTGACCAATAATTCTACCAGAACTCGAAATGAATATGTGAAAAAGTTGAAAAATTTAGGAATAAAAGCCATTCCCGATATTATTATGACGAGTGCTCGAGCCACGGCCATCTATTTATCACAAATAAAGAACCACGCAAATGTTTTTGTCATTGGAGAAAAAGGTCTCCAAAAAGAGCTAACTACTTCAGGATTTAAGGTCACTAACAAAAATGATACTCAGTCTTTGGTTGATTTTGTAGTAGTAGGGCTCGATCGATTTTTTGATTATGAAAAATTAACATTTGCTCTTCATCACGTCATTAAAGGCGCAGAATTCATTGCAACAAATGATGATGCTTCATTACCCACTGAAACATTACCGTTGCCAGGCGCAGGAAGTATGGTCGCCGCCCTAACAGCCTGTACCTCCAAAAAACCAAAAATTATTATAGGGAAACCAAATCCATTTGGAATCAATTTAATTCTTCAACAAGAAAATTGTTCTCCTACTCAGTCTGTAATGATTGGAGACCGAATTTCGACTGATATCCAAGCTGGAAAAAAAGCAGGAACATCAACCATCTTGGTTAAAACGGGAGCAGGGTTAGAAGAACTTGCCAAGTATAATAATACGAAAAACATGGATTTGATTATAGATTCTATCAAAGATCTTGAAAAATTCCTGTAAACTTTTTAATTATGTTAATTAACATGGTGTATTTCTTAATGGCTTAAGAGATCATCAATTCTTTTTGCCATCCGTTCAATAATTAGTAATGTGATTCCAAAGGAACGTTTCAGAGTTATCGTTAGGATTAATGCTTCTTCTCCTGCTTCAACAAGGATGACACTATAAGGTCCCGATTCCAGAATGAATTTATCAGGAGATTTATTAAAAAGTTCAAATATTACACGATCTCCCAACATTGCCATCTGAGATGCCATACCAGCAAGTAATTCTTCATTATATCCATTTTCAAGTGCATTTGCAATAATTAATCCATCCCTAGATACGATTGTAATGGCAAGAATATCCTGACTTTTTTCGAGTACTTCACGGAGCATGTTGTTTAGAGAACTTGACATATCCGATACCAAGAGAACAATCCACCTTTAGCAATATATGAGCTAAAGATGATTCTAAATTCTCGAATTTAAACCAAACAAAAAATCTTGTCTCGTGCATGGAAAATTTTATTTATTTCTCTTCAGTTGTTTAAAAACCAGAAATTCGAATGAGGATGAGCAAATGATCGAATTAATATACAAAATGAAATACAAGGACGTGCAGATTCAAGTTATAAAAGGTAAAATTTCAAACCTACAAGTTGATGCCATAATGTGTCCCACTAATTCTTACCTAAGAATGGAAGCTGATGTTGCAAAATTTTTGAAAGAAATTGGTGGTTCAGAAATCGAAACTGAAGCATTGAACTTTTTAGAAAATTACAAAGATTATTCTTACTTGAAAGACTTTGAAGGTAGCTGTCCCATTGGAACTGCCGTTATTACGAGCGCAGGCAAATTAATCCCAAATATAAAATATGTTATTCATACCCCCGTAATTAATGAATCTGGAGAACAAACAAAAAGAACTCGAATTCTAAGTGCGATCCGGGGAGTAATGCAAAGGGCTTACGAAGCTTGGTGGAAACTTGGACTAAACGAAAAGAGTAATCTCTGCGAAAGCATTGCAATTCCGGGATTTAAGATGGGAACCGAACGTCTCTCAAAAGCAAAGATTTCTAGGGCAATCATCGATGGATTGGTCAATCAATTAAATACATGGTTTGTAAAGGCACCCCTCAAGAAAATAATTCTCATAGATCAAGATGATGAACTTCTTCAGCAACACATAAAGGTCCTCGAAACCCTTAATGAATAACTCTCCATTCATTTGAATTTTTGTTTTATTAATGAAGGATCAAATCCAATCAGTTAATAAATGCTTTCAGAATATGTAAGACGTGAAGCAAAATCTCCTCTATTACTTAGAAAAAGAGATACTCAAAACAAGCTATTAAATATCGCTTATGGTCTCAAAAAACGTCTATTCAAAAAAAGAATACGGAATGCGAAAAGCGTGAGATTAAAATTTAAAAAATATCCCTCTGTTACCGTAGATGCAGTAATCATTGAAAATGAAAGAATCCTACTTGTCAAGAGAAAATATGATCCTTTTAAAAATTATTGGGCTCTCCCTGGCGGTTTTATAGAACTAGGAGAAACGGTTGAAGCGGCCTGTATTCGAGAAGTGAAAGAAGAAACAAATCTTGATGTCGAATTTAAATCTTTTTTTGGCACCTATTCTAATCCGAAACGAGATCCTCGTGGGCACGTAATAACTGTTGTTTGTTTCTGCAAGAAAATAAATGAAAATCAATTTCCTATGGGATCAGATGATGCAAAGGAAGCCAAATTTATTGGCAAGTCAGAATTAAATAAAATAAAAGATAGAATTGCCTTTGATCACTTACAAATAATGACTGATTCGGGATTTTTTCAGCTCTAATTTTATTAAAAGGATGTGAACTTTCTTCGATGAATGATTCAAGCGAAAATGAAAAGATCTTAGAAACCATTTCTAAATCATATTATATTTGCAAGGAAAAAGTAGATCGATATGTTGCAAAGACAAGAATGGAAGAAAAGCGAATAAGAAAAAGCAAAACCGAATCAAATATCCTAAGTAGAAAAGATCTTATTGAATTTAAAGTTAGTTACATCCCATTTCTACTACTAGATGGAATGTATGAAATTAAATATTCAAAAAAGAATGTAATAAAAATATCACTTAGGAGTGAAGTTTTCTCCATAACAATAGGCAATTTAACGTTCAAGAAGACCGAATTACATCAATTAAAAGAAGATTTATTCGAACTAGACTTTATTGAATCAATCATTCAAGAAAATAATGCAAAGATAGCAATTGATGCTCAAGGAAAGGAAATTAAGGAAAAAGATATTCCTGAATTTCAATTGATAGATAAGAAATTACTTGAAGAAATTCAAAAAAAAGACCAAATTGTAAAAGTTCGTTATAATGATAAATTCCTTCTTGAAAAGTTAAAATCACGTTTAATAAAAAGACCATTAGACTATGTTAAAATAATAGAAGAGAAAATTTCTATTAGGTATTTGATAATTCTCCGAGCACGTTATGAAGGAACATTTGAAATCAATAATAAAAAGAAAACAATGATTATTGATAGCGTGACTGGATCATCAACATTAGAATGAGATGAGAGCGTATTTTTTCCATCATTTATTTTAAACTTGGTTTGAATAAAGATGACCTCTAAGTTTAAATGTTTCCAATGCGGACAATGCTGTGTGATCAAATATCCCTGCATTTATAGTTTTGAATTGGATAAGGCAAAGAGATTAGCTACTGAGCTTGATGTAGAATTGGGCATAACTCCGTTTAGATTTAAATTTGATTTAACAAATAAAAATATCATCATTCTCATATATCGATTTAATAAAAGGCCTTGTATTTTTATGCAAAATAATAAATGTATGATCCAAAAGGATAAATTCATTGCATGTAGGAAATATCCTATTGCCACATGGTTAGATCTAGGTTTTTTATCATTATTGGGTTTCCATCAAACCTATTTTGATTTTGATCGCACTTGTACGTTCTTAAAAAGTCAAGAATATGAAATAGATGCTTTAATAAAAGAACCCTTAGAAGAGATTTTTCCTTCAGAATTAAGAGCTTCTAAAGAAGATAGAGATACATGGATTTCAATGGAAAAAAATCTTCGGCGGATAGCAAAGAATCAAAAATTCAAATTAATCTCAGACATAAAAATGAAGAAAAAGAACAAATTTCTATATGAAAAAAATCTTAAAGAATGGAATCAACTGTCTTTCGAACAATATATTAAAAAATATGATAATTTATAGTAGGACCAACTATTGTTTTCACCCAATGCCTAATTGATCAAAAAGGACGTTTATGCTGTTTGAAATCCAATTAAAGATACCAAATATTAATCCTACTAAGATTAATATGACTACAATAGATACTCCTATCAATAAACCCTCTTCTGTAATTGGAGAAAAGAAGATTTTTACCAATAAATTTGTCATGACCTTTTGTTTTGAATTCTTTAATAATAAGGCATTCATACGAAATTCTTTAATTAGAATGGTATATTAACTCCAATTTTTGCCATTAAAAGGACAGTAGTCTAAGAATGGAAAGAATAAAAAAAAGACATTGGGAACTGATGTTAAGTATAAGAAAATAATTTTTTTTAATGAAATAAAACGAGATTTCGGGTTCATTTTGCATAAAATTATCTGTTAGAACAACATTTAAAAAAAGAATGAGCATTATTGCAAATGATAGTCCGAGTCCAAAGTTGACAATGAATCCTTCGATTAAAATCGTGATCAAAAAGTAACTAGGTAATGGAACAACTATTTGAATGACCTGATCGAATAGAACATAACAAGTAATGCCTATAAAAATTATAGAAGCGAACTTGCATTGATATTGTGATTTGAAATGGAGATCCTTGTCTTTTTCTTGAAATGATCCCCTGATTTTCGGAATTCTTGATGTTTCGACCATCTGGGAAATCACATACACGAGGAATAGAACATTCATCGAACAAGATGTATAAAAAAAGAAAAAAACATCTGTTTTTAGAAAATTCATACCAAAAATACTCACAAAACCAATACCAGGAATCAATGAATAAATATGAAGAACTTCTACAAAATACATAAAACATAATGTGAGGTAGAATGAAATTACAAAGATTATAACTAAGAATCTGATTTTGGTATTTCGAATGTGTGAAATGGTTATAGATTTCATCATTTAGCTCCAAGATACTGGATTTTAAAACCTTACAGACTTTTTTTGAATCTCGAAAATGATTTTTTTCGTAAAAATTATAAACATATTCTATTTTTAGAATCAAGAAATAAAAATTGTACGATTATTGATAAGGCTAAAAATTAAGTGAAATCAGGTAGTAATTCATAATGACATCGATGTACGAAATCATCTTGAAACCGCTAATGACAGAATCGTCATTTAATCTCATTGAAAAGGAAAATAAATTAATATTTATTGTAAAAAGGGACGCAAATAAAAAAATGATAAAATGGGCGGTTGAAAAACTTTTCAACGTAAAAGTTGAAAAAGTTAATACCTTAATACAAAAAGATGGTAAGAAAAAAGCGTACGTAAGGCTTTCTCCTGAGTATATAGCTGGTGACATTGCCACTAATTTAGGAATTTTCTAAGTGGGGTCATAAAATGGGAAAACGAATTCGAGTTCAACGTCAGAGTTCAAAAGTCTTTAGAGCACCAACGCATAAGGCACTAAATCCTGTAAAATACGTTCCATTATCTGATAAACCCAAGTTAACTGGTGTAATTCAAGAAATAACTCATGAACCTCGGCGGGGTGCGCCTCTAGCAAAAATAAAGTATGAAAATAATATGACAAAGTATCAAATCATACCAGAATCAATTTATGTAGGGAAACAGGTCGAAGTTGGGGCAAAAGCAGAACTCGAAATTGGAAATGTGTTACCATTAATCCGCATCCCTGAAGGAATTCCAATTTGTAACATTGAAGGTAATCCTGGAGATGGTGGAAAGTTCATTCGATCTTCTGGGTGCTATGGGACGATTCAATCTCGTTCACGTGAAAAGGTTGTCGTGAAATTAAAATCGGGACAATTAAAATCATTTAACCCATTATGTCGGGCAACAATTGGAATCGTGGCGGGTGGTGGACGACCTGAAAAACCGTTTGTAAAAGCAGGAACAAAACATCACTTAATGCGTGCAAAAGGTCGGAGATGGCCCGTAGTTCGAGGTGTTGCAATGAATGCTTGTAGCCATCCTCACGGTGGTGGAGGACACCAACACATTGGGAAGAAAGGATCTTGTGTTTCGAGGAATGCACCTCCTGGTCGCAAAGTGGGTCTTATTGCTGCCCGGAGGTCTGGAAAAAAGAAGAAATAATTCAAAGTTGTCTCAGGTATTTTTTAATTTTTCCGAATATTTTTCAAAGAATTCCGTATCTTTCAAAATTTTGAAATCCTTGCAAAATTCCTCCACTTCTTCTAGAATTGGTAGGTTTTGCATATTCTTATTCGGCATTGTATGACGACTATCTACTGATGATTCCAATTGAAGATTTTTTAGATCTTCGACCTTATTCTCACAATAAACCTGAATTTTTTTCCATTCTCTATAATTAAAAGCAGAAAGTTGAATATACTTTAAATTTTCTTGCTTCAAATATTGTAAAAATTTATTTTTCAAGGAAAAAAAAGGCACGATAATCAATATACTCTTAACTTCCATTTTAACGTGTTCTTCCATTTGACGAATCTTCGTTATGAATTCTTGCTTAGACAAATCTTCTGTAATAATCAAACCATTACAGTTTCTTGATGGAATGAAGAAATCAAATGGTTTGCAATCATCAAATTTCATAAACTTATTTTTCCTAAATTCTTCCATCATTTTTTCTCTAATTATCTTTCTGCTAACGTTTAATTTAGGGTTTTTATAGATGATCGAAATTCTACGATCCATGTTTGATTTATAAACGGGAATTGATGTCTCAAGAAGCAGCCTATTTCGCAAAAGTTTTGCAAGTATCGAGTTGAACCTATTTATATTCATTTCAATTTGTGAAATCACGTCTCGTTTTAATACGTAACCGTTAGTCATCATATGATAAATAAAAAAATAAAGTTCCTTTTCTTCATTAGTAAAGTTTTCCAATGCTGAAAAATCTTTAAAGTTGTTGCTTTGCACGCTCAGCTTATTTTCTTTATAGTCTTTCATTTGAAAAAATTTTCTAAAATTTGAAGTATTTGATTGAAAAATTTCGTCTAGTGTAATTGGAACATTTGGTGAAAATGGAGCTCGAATTCTAAATGGAAACGGAAAATTCAATGTGCTCATGATTGCTTCACGTTTGGGAATTGTTCTTAAGTATTTTTCTTGTTCCTCGTTTAAATTTTGATAGTTTGATACTTTATCCGTATCATTTTTATCCGTCAATCGAAAACTTATTTTTACTGCAGAATTTGAGATGATATCACTTGAAATCTCAGGACGAGTTGCAATAGATATCATTGATTCACCGACCCCTCTTAACAATAATGGAATATCTTCGCCTAATGACGTTTCGGATATCTCTCTCAAGATAGACGGAACTAAAAGTTGCGCGTCCTCAATTATAGTAACGTGTTTTAAATCATTTGTTACTCCTCTTCTAAGAGCTTCATCTATTGCATATTTTAGGATAATGTTCATTAATAACCTAACATCTTCTTTGGTACCTTGTTTATAAATAACGTTTGAAAGATCGAAGACAACCTTATGCTTCATTAATTCTTCAAATGGGATTGTTGTTCTATCCGTATTTAAAATCTCTCCTAGAATACCACTTACAAATTTCGTAAAACGATTTTCTATCGCCGCAATTGTCATTACGATGGCCTTATTCTCAGATCTATTTTCCAATGAATAACTGCGTAGTTCTTCGAAAAAGGATTTAAAATCACGTTTATTCTTGTCTCTTATGCATTTTATTAGAACCTCTCTTGTAATTTTCTCCATTTGTGGGCTAAATTCTAATTTTGAATACGAATCTTTAGTTAAAGTGCTCTTAAATACTTCTTTTAAAATGGAAAATATTTTATTTGCATGATTTTCTGGATTAGCTCGATGTGGATCGAATAAATTGATTTTAAGTGAATTTTGTTCATCACCTAAAATGAAAACTAAGACTGGTTCCTTAATCCGCTTTATGAGGTTCCTGTAATCTCCTTTCCATTCTAGGACCATCCAATTAATTTTAGGAAATTTATTTGTCAACTCAATTAGCATATTCTTTGTAAATTCCGTTTTGCCCATTCCAATTAAACCAGTAATGAACACGTTTAACTTCACTTCTTCAATATCTAAAAAAGCACGAAATAACTCTTGGTTTCCATACAGAACATCTCCAATATAGATTTGTGTACTATTCGGATTATCAATTATGGGAGGTAATTCAAAGTTGGGGATTTGAATTCTCTGAATTGTGGAAGGAAATGCTTGTTCAGGCAAGTGAAAAGTCGCTATAAGTTGTTCTGTAGTCATTTCAAGAGAATCCAGAAGTCCACGCATTAAGGCAATGGGAAGAGCTTTAAGCAATTTATAGTTCTCTATACTTAATATTTTAACAATTTGGTTGGAATCGGAAAATATATTTTTCAGTATCGCTTTAGCTTTATCAATATTCCTTTGTAATTGGACTAAATTATGAGATTTTAAGACTAAATAATTAGATACTTTCCAAAACTGAACGAATTCCATATGCTTGATGTTAAGGAGATTTATACGAATTTCTTCCGTCGCAAGCATCTCATCAATCTGTTTACTCGAATTGTAAAATGAAGCGAAATTGTCTTGCACTTTTTGCTTGAATCTTGAGAAATCTTGACTAAAACTTGGTTTTATTGAAGAAATAAAATGACAATTGATTTTATTAGAAAGAAAATTATTAATGAGTTGATCAATTTGTGTGAGAGTTGATTCAGCTTTTATTGCAGGAATGGAATCAAATTTTAAAATGCTAATATATAGGTCATCTATTTTTCTGTTTATTTGTATTATATTTTTTTCAACTTTCTTATATTTATAATTGCCTAACCCTAAAATCTCTTTCCATTCATATGTTAATTCATCACCTGTTAATACTCTAAATCCAATTCCATTAAAAACGGTTTTAAATGTAGTTTCGAGGAATAAAACTTTTGCCTCTAGTTCGCCGACTAACTTATCAACTGATTTTCTTCCACTTATCATTAAAATAAATTGAATTTCGATTTTATTATTGCGAATTACAATCTCATATGATAATTGAGGAATTTGTCGTGCAATATTGACCAAATGGTAAAAAAGATAATTTGTATTTCCCATTTTAAGTAAGCGGTCAACGATCCTAGGAATTTCGCGTTCCTCTCTCATGGAAATATTCTTAGGAATTTCTGTTATTTTGATAATTGCTAAAACTTTTTTATGACCATTTTTTCCTCTGAATATTAGTGCACATTCCCCGACTTCAGTATCTTTTACGGAAAAACGATATTTTGCCACATCAAGAAGAGAAATAATAAGGGTAATCTCAACAACAATAACAATGAACGATATACAAAATGAAATAGGGTTGAACATTTCATAGATACTGAATAAACTTAATAGTAAAGACATTACAATCGTGCTGAATATAATGGATATAGTAATATTCACGATTTCATCTTTTGAAAGAAAGGAAAGACCGAGGAATCCAAGTAAGAAAAGAATTGTACCGTAATTACTAAAGTAAATAAAAAAGACAGGATTCTGAATAATTGGCACTCCTCTTATTACGTAAATTATGTAAATATTGAAAATTAAGTCAATTAATTTTGGTACTGAAGTATTGAAATAAACATTAAAAATAAAAACAAATAGGGTGTTAAAGAAAGTAATTCCAAAAAGGAATAAACAGCTACCTAACAAAATATGAACCAATAGAGTATGTTCTCTTGAAATTTGCTTTTTTTTTTAATATATCTGAAAAATAGCCCCCCTAAGATTAATGACTCGCCAAGTATTGCAAATATGAATAAGAGATTTATTTGTTCAATCAACGAATTTAGTATAAATAAGAAATTTATTAGTCCATATAACGAAGGAAACTCTAAAATAAAGTCTGGAAAGAGGTTGAATTCACTCAGATATATGTTTGCTAGAATGAAACAGGTGATAGTTATGACTATAATTGCTAAACAAGAGAAAACTCTCTCAAGCTCTCTTGGTCTTGGAGTTTTTACTGGTATTATTTCCTGTTTCACGTATACTTCCTTGTCAACCATTTTTATCAGTATTTACTTTTATTGGTCTAAAAGTTTTACGTTTTGTTTTATATTTTAACTCCACAAAAGAAGAAATCACTTCATTTTCATTTTTTGTAAATTCTTCGCAAGTCTTTTTCTTTTGAAAAGAATAGCTGAGAAACATCCAATCAATAACGTTGAGATCGTTAAACCCATGTTTGACATTAAAAACTCCATGAAACCATTTGTAATGAGAATCACGTAATTATATTCTTCAGCAAGATATGTTCCGTTTCCAAAATAGACGAATTTAATATGGATTGGATTTAACGATTCGGGAATCAATAAGGAAAAAATTAGCTCTCCATTTTCATTTGATATCAACGTACTATGATATTTTCCATTCAGATAAACATTTACTTCTTCATTTCCTAAAAAAACACCATTTTTAGTCTGAAAACTAAATTTCAGGATTTTATTCTTAAGAATATGCCCTAGCAATGTAACTTGAGGAATTATTTCAATGGGAGTGAGTTCTAAATCCCAAAACTCATCATCATATATCTTACCGTTTATTCGATATTGTAATAGAACTTCATTTGAGATTGTTTGAGGAAGTGACCAAGAAAAATTTGCCCATCCATCCATAGAATAGACTTCTTTTACTTTTTTCCATTCTGTATTTTCCCAAAAAAATAATTCAATACATTCACCATCTAATATTTCTCGAGATGAATGTGCATCTTTAAAAAAAAATGAAAAATCCATAATTCGACTTTCAGGATTTTTATGAACTAAAACATGACAGGATAATGGCCTTGGTTTAATTTGAATGGGAACAATTTTTGTTAAATTACTACCTTGCTCAAATGGAATTGCTTCCAAAATGAGATCATGTATCCCGCTTTCATTCAAGGATTGAAATACTATTTGATGATTCAAGTGATTAGATGTATCTAAAAAACCAAAATCAGAATTGAATAGATATGACACGTTTGAGAGAAATTCTGTTTGCACCTGAATGTTTATTTGTGGATGTTCGTAAGAAACAACTGGAAAAATGTTGCTTGCATTTAAGATAGAAACGAAAAATGAATTATTTATATCAAGCACCTCGAATTGTAAATTTAAGTTTAATGGGTTATAATCTATCGTTTCAATATTATTTAATATTGCCCGATACATTCCAGATTTTCCACTATCCGTATCTAAAGTAAGATTCAAGATTCCTTCTGAATTTGTAGAAACATTTTCGTTTGATATTAAAACGAAATCAGGATCGAATAATTGACAATTTATTAATTGATTGCGAAATTTAAATGTAGAATTATGCTCATTATAGAATTGGATCGAAATCTTTGTTTTATTTCCTTGAAATATTATTGAAGGGTATTGATCTAGGATTTGGTAAGCGAGATCTGCCTTGAATATTCTTATTCCATTGACCGATTTTAACGTAACACCTTCTATAGCTCCTGTTCCTTCTGGATCGATCTCTATTTCTATATTTGCAACAGCTCTAACATCTGATTGCGTAACTGGATCATAACTTTCAGGATCTAAAAAGATCACTTTTGAGATTTCGAAATTCTCTCTTGGATGCGGTAAAAAATGATCATCAAAATAAAAATTCTCAAGATCTAACGAGTTGCGGATCACCTCATATTGTGATGAAACATTTAATACATAAGTTGTTGAAATTCTTATTGATTCACCTATTTCATAATACCCTGCCCCATACATATCAACTGTATAAATTGAGATATTCTTCCATTCTTCTTCATCTGTTATTTGAATTATCTTTGGTAACTGGAACTGAGAACTTACTTGTATATTAGTTACAAAAATTGAAATCGCGAAAACAAATATTAGAATCACACTCAAAAAAAGCACGAATATCGTGATGCTGGTCCTAGAATGAACGTGTTTCATGACTTTTAATTTCAATGGAATATGATATAAACAACACGACCCTATTTTGCGCAAAATCGTGTTTTATTTCTTACTTTTTTTTAATTATGGTCTTTACATTTAAAACGGTAGTTAGTTATAATAATCAAAAAATAAAATTTTTTTAAAAAAGCTCACGCAAGTTGAGATTGGATGACAAGAATTAAGCAAATTGACAAAATCCTCAGTCTTATCAATCAAAAGGATAGAATAAGAAATGTTGGAATCGTTGCGCATATCGACCACGGAAAAACCACGCTTGCAGATTGCCTACTTGCTCGGACAGGACTAATATCTCCATCTCTAGCTGGTCAACTTCGTGCATTGGATTACTTAGATGAAGAACAGCGGAGAGGAATAACAATGAAATCGGCAAACGTTTCTTTGGTTTACAATGATTTCTTAATAAACTTGGTTGATACTCCAGGTCATTAGAATTCATCTTATGAATTGAATTCTGACCAAGTGGATTTATCTCCCAAGGTTTCTCGCGCGCTTAGATCTATCGATGGTGCCATTGTAGTCGTGGATGCCGTAGAAGGCTGCCAAATTCAAACCGAAATTGTATTAAAGCAAGTATTGAAAGAATTGGTTCAACCTACTTTGTACATTAATAAAGTAGATCGACTTATTAAAGAATTAAAATTGGATCCTGACCAAATTCAAGCCCGTTTTCAAAAAATAATCGATGAATTTAATGACTTGATTGAGAATTACTCTGATTTCCAATTTCAGAAAGAATGGCAGATTCAACTTGAAAAGGGAAATGTAGTTTTTGGATGTGCAATTTTCCCAAATTGGGGAATTTCTTATCGAAAAATGCTCCAAACTGGGTTGAAATTCAAAAATATATATGATAGCTATCATTCTTCTGATCAACTAAACGCTTTGGGTCAGCTTCATGACCTGATTCCATTGAGTGATTCCATTTTTGATATGATTATTAATTTACTCCCGAATCCCATTAAGGCTCAAGGATATAGAATACATGGAATTTGGAAAGAGTCATCCAATCTTGAAATGAATGAGTTTCTTAATAAATGCGAAGAGAAAGGTCCAACAATTTTATGCATAAATAAGGTAATGACGGACAAACATGGTGGTTTTACTTGTATTTGTAGGGTCTTTTCTGGTGAGATCTTTCGAGGGATGCGTCTGTATGCAATGAATTTAAAAAAATTTATCCAAATTCGGGATCTTTATATTTTTATGGGAGAACAACGAGCAAGAGTTGAGCGAATTCCTTGTGGAAACATAGTAGCTTTTAAAACAATGACAGCAATTAATGCTGGAGAGACGCTGGTTCAAGAGGGATATGAAAATAATTCTGGATTCTTTGAAATGTTTCATTATATCTCTGAACCTATTCTCACAATTGCTCTAGAACCCAAACAACCAAGCCAATTGGAAAAAATGCTAGATTTTCTCAATGTCATGTCGTTGAATGATCCAAGTCTAAGAGTTACCGTTAACAGGGATACTGGAGAATATCTTATTTCTGGATTAGGAGAACTTCACTTGGATATCCTTTTAAAAGAAATTGAGAAACAGGGAATAAATGTGATTCCCTCTCGCCCATTAGTCGTATTTCGGGAAAGTATAACTCACTCGGTTTCACCTATATCCAGTAGTACAAAGGATGGATTAACTGAAATCGAGATTTCGATTGATCCTTTAAGTAATGATGAAATTAATCTTATAAATCAAGGTAAATTATATCAGAGTGGGAAAGTATTTCATATTGAATCTCATCTAAATCTAATCCTTGATGAAACGGAAAAAAGCATTCAAGATCCTGTTATTCAAAGAATTTTAAGAAAAGGATTTGATAAGATATTAAAAACAGGACCACTTTGTGATCAACCCGTAAGAGGATTGAAAATAAAAATTCATGCTCTAAAGATCCAAAAGAAACAAGTCTTGTCTTCGCCTTTGGAAATTCAATTGTTGCTACGAAATGTGATTTTTGCATCAATCTTAACAGGAACACCCATTTTATTAGAACCTATTTCAAAACTAATCATTCAGCTTCCTCTAAATCTGATAAAGGCCGTGGAAACTCTTGTTGCTCAAAAAAAAGGGAAGATCTTGTCAATTGAACAGATCGGAAATTCATCATCAATTACGTGCATCATCCCTATAAAGAATTCATTAGAATTAACTGGTGAATTAAGATCAAAATCATCAGGACAAGCATTTTGGCAAGTCTTTTTCTCACATTGGCAGGAAATTGAATCATCCGAGGCCCGAATGATTATAAAAACAATAAGGATGAAAAATGGTCGAATTCCAGAGGTACCAACACCTGATTTTTTCCTAAATAAATAACATTTTTTAAAGGTTAAAACAAGAAGAACTTGTTTTTCCAATTTTTGGAAACAATTCTGTGCTTCACATAAGAATAAATCAATGCCACGAGATGGATGATATATAATCGTTTTATAGGACGATTTCAAGGACTAACGAATTTTTTATCTTGAAAAGGAACCAATTTCGATTGCAGCTGTGGTATAGTTTGGTTAGAACCGGAGGTTCCCATCCTCCTGACCCGGATTCAAATTCCGGCAGCTGCACCACTTCTCTTTCATATTTAAATCAAGAATTCTTGTAGCTTCGTATCTAGCTTTTTAATGATCCGCTTATAATATCGAATTTCAATAGGAATTAAGTTTATAAGAAATAGTCGATTTTGACGTGTCTTGACATCATTTAACAAGTGTACATGGATGAGAATTCTATCTATTGTTATCGCAAGATCGTTGATAAAACTGATATCCATGATTTCGTTTTTAAAGAGAAAAGAAGCCAATACTGCTACTATGGATTCAATATCTATGGCTCCTCGAAAATTAATATTATTATTTTTTGTTGCCAAAACAATTAATCCTTCATCCGAACAAATAAAAGTCCCTAAAAAACCAACTTTTTTATTAACGTGTTCTAAAAATTCCTGTAATTCATTGAGTTGCATTTTTTCCAATTGAAGCATCTATGTCACCACGTTAAATTCAACTGTTACCATTCTTCTTCGATAAATGTATTTAAACTACAAGCGAAATTTTGATGGAAGTTCCACCAAAATTGATTAATACGTGTTTTTTGCTTCAATAGGAGATGACTTGCTTCAATTTATGAAGTAACAAAAGACCTCAGTTCTAGAAAGTGAGATTATTCTAACATATCCATAACGTTCAAACTGAGCAATAGTACCTTCTCTCAAATTCAAGAGATTTGATTCCCCTAATCCCTCAACAATTACCCCATCCGGTTGTAAAATCCTGACAATAACGTGATTTGTTAATGGAACCCATTGAATCTTTCTGATACCAACATTCGTCATTTTAAATTCTTTGAAATTGGCGAAAATGTCTTTTTTTACTTGCGATATGGTTATTGTAAAGAGATCCTTTAATCGTATTTCCAAACCGGGTTTCATTGCAGGGTTTCTAATTTTTTTTCCTGCTTTGTCCCGTTGTTCTCCTACATCCGACTTTGAAATATAAAATGTAGCAGAGTTGTTTTTAACGGTTACTGGAATTGTTCGATGGCCTCGATCTTCAAACGATGGATGAATCAGAGGCGTTGCCACGTATTTACCATTTGGAATGCCCGAAACAATTACTTTAACAGGATCCTTGACAAAAAAAATACGATACGCTTCAGGATCAATTAATGGTGTGTTTAAGGCATAAATCTCGTTTCTATCAAACTGAATCGACCTATTCGAAAGCCTTAGATTAAGTAACGCTTCCCGAACCGCTTGTGGTCTAATTCCCCTTTTCTCTAAGGATTGCAGGCTCCAAGTCCGTGGATCTGCCCATCCATCATATTCTCCCTGCTCAATTTTATTTCGATGAAATGTCTTACTCAATTTAAATTCATCACCAAACTTGAGCCGTCCATAAAGAATTATTTCGCAGTGTGACCATCCATAAAGATCCCAGATGAATTTCTCAATATCTCCTTCCTTTTTCAGATCAATACCTCTAATGATATGCGTGATCTCTAATAAATGGTCGTCAATTCCCCAAGAGAATTCTAGAGTAGGCCATATACGACATCTTGTCCCAATTCGGGGATGAGGTGCATCAGAAATCCTCATTATGACATGATCGCGTAAAGCTGGATCCTTTTGTGTCATTCCAGTCTTTAAACGAACGACTGCTCCTCCTTCAGAGATGGATCCATCATTCATCTTATCCCATCGCTCTAGTTGTTCTTCAATATCCTTACTTCTACACGGGCATGGCTTTCCTAGTCTCTTATACTTTTCACGAAAGTCCTGAGCTTTACACGTACATACGTAAGCATGTTTTTTATTTATCAAATCTCGAGCATAGTCTTGATATAAATCCACGCGGTCGCTTTTCCAAAACTTCTTGTGGTATTTTACACCCAACCAATTTAAACCCTCTTCTATTAATTGATAGGATTCTGGCAAAACAAATTTCGCCCGTCTCCTGTTGTGTTCAAGATCATATTTAGTGCAACCAATTGTATCATCAAAGACTAATAATAAGGTACCATTGTATTTCTTCACATATTCATCATTCAATATTATCATACGAGCATTTCCAATATGTAGAGCTCCACTTGGAAAAGGCGCAAGTCGCATTACAATTGATCGTCCACTTGCATTTGGCAAATCCGGCAAAACTTTTTCTCTAATCTCTTTTGGCTTGATGTTTAATGCATTTGGATCTAATTTCAGAAGCTGGGCTTTTTGTTCATCCAGAGGCATATTATTTATTCGGTCAAGAATTTTTTTTGTTATTACAATCAATTCTTCTTTCTTCGACCGCAATTCGGGATGATCTCGCATTATAATCCCAAAAACTGCCTTTAAATTGGCGTTTCCTCCGTATTTTACCGAATTTTTCAGTCCTTCAAGTTGGATGATTTTCTCTATCTGTTCCATCATAATCAAGTCTTTAATTCCTTAACATTACAAGCATTTTCTGAATGGATTATCTTGAAGTTTAAACAAGAGATAATAAATGAGAATAGATCTGTATTTATTTAGTTGGTGTTTTCACCATTTAACATTCTATAAATTTTTTTACAAGAAAAAAGGAGGTCATTTATGAAAGAAGATCTATCGGTTCAGCCAGTAAAAGAATTAATAACGGATGTTATGGGCGAATT
>JALGVI010000074.1 GCA_029838215.1 Candidatus Helarchaeota archaeon
GCGTGGCTTCTTCTTTCTTACTTTTCGTGATTTTCTTGCGAGTTATTGGCTTTCGATGTTTTGATTTTGTCATTTTCGTGCCTCACGAGCACCACGTAAATAAATAGGAATAGCAGTTAGCTACATTTAAGGCAAGGTTTTGTCGTATTATAAATTTCTTTTCATTAGATTAAAAGTCAGTTACGTTTAAACCTTTTCTCTTATGAATGATGTAAGAATCGGCATTTGGACCTTTAATCACGCGTAATTTATCTCTCAAGTCGAATTTATGCAAGAATTTTTTAAGATACGTTTTTAGAGCTCGTTTATTCAAATCCATTCGAGCGATTTCGATGGTTACTTTCTTGCCAGAATGAGAAACTTTCCCTTCAGGACCGACTATCTTTTCTAAATACGTTGAAAGTTCGTTTATGAGATTGTCGTTGACCCATCCAAGATGTTGACACTCAATTTCATATTGTCTTGGTTCCGAACTCATAATTTACACACACCATTTTTTGCTCATTAGAAGACTTTGTTGAGAATTTCAAATTTGCATGCTTATTTCACGATAACAATTGAACGATATAGCTTTTATAATGTTTCTCGGGTTGTTCAGAAATCACGGTGATGCCGTTATATTCAGGATTAAATAGAATGAATCGAGTTTCTGCTGGTGGAATTTGGTAATCTTCTAAAAGAGCATTAGCCATGTAAAGAAAATCCTGAATGGTGCTCTTGACTCTTTCAATTTCGGGTTCACATATTTCTTTAAATTTTGGGGTGATTTCAGCCCGTTTCTTTTCCCAAAATGATCTTAAATAACGATCAATGTAGGATTGACCGCAACAAAATACAAATAGTGGAATCATCATGAAAAAAAGAGATACTGTTCCAAAACTAGGAATTAGAAAGCTCATCGCACTGAATATGAGCATTGAAATGAGTACAACAGCAATAACGGGTGCTAATATGATCAAGGATGCCTTTCGATATGACATCTTGAAAAGACCGCCTTTAGCTCGAGCTAAATCTTCTCCTTTTGATATGAGCGTGAGGATATCCGGTTCTATATTTTGCCACTTGGTTGCAAATTCTTGATTTATTTCCGCATATGGTAAAATATAATTTGATTCGAATTGACTGTATAGTTTTTCCGTCGAGAAGCGTGGTAATTCGGAAACAGCATCCAGATATCGAATTGCGTAAAGCACGCGACCTATCTCTTCTTTCCCCTGTTCTCTGTGGAGAGTTTCTTCATCTATTTCTTCTTCATCAATTTCCTTGAGAGCTCTCAATGGTTCATCCAATTCTTCCTCAGGTTCTTCGGCTATAATGACATCTTCGGATTTATCTTCTTTTTCGGAGACTTCATCAGAAGCTTTTTGTTTTTTCGATGTTTCTTCGTCCGTCATTCTTTTTTCTCCTAATTAAAAATCAAGAATAAAATAATATCGGTACCGCTACAAAAAAAAAGAAAATAGATAATAAATCTTATGATATGAATATATTCAAGAAATTCCGTGGAAGGAATGCCAAAACATGAGTTTTCGGATCATTATAGATGAAAGTCATGAAGAATTTTTATTTCTTGCAAATACAGAAGGATTACAGTTAATTTTTTCCAAGTTAGACTGTGTAGTCCTACCATACGTGATTAAACCGATAACTTACGAAAAAATTAGGGATGATCACGTCCTTATCTTAGGTGCTCCTCAAGAAAGATTTACGGATGGTGAAATCGAAGCCATTCTCCGTTTTGTTAATGATGGAAAAATCCTGATATTAATTTCATCGAATTTGGGTGATTCGTTCTACGGAACCAATTTAAACTTCATTGCGCGACAATTTGATTTCGAGTTTAATGAAGATCAGCTCGAAGTTCGTGGAGATGAAAGGGTCTTATCGAATGTCGTCGGCGTCAACAACTTTAGGACTTTGAGATTCTCCAGTAATGTTCGAAGCATTTTATATTCAGGATGCACGATTCAATTGCTTGATTCTTCCGTAAAAGTCATTGCCGAGAGTGATGCAACAACCATCCCTGCTCATGCAAAAATCGCCGTTCTATCAGAAAATGAACGAGTTTTTGGAATTGGTGGTTTTAATCTTTTCATTGATCATGGAGAATACGGACTTGAACGAGAGAATAATCTTGAGTTCTTATACGATGTTATTGCACATCTTATATCCAAGTTGAAAAAACCTTCAGATATTGAACAGAAAATAGAAGCACGTGTTTATAATGGTGGAAGTAAACCGGTTTATTTTCAAGATGATGATAATGAGTCATTCATGATTCAAGAAAGAAGAAGGAAGGAAATAAACTCTAATGCTGCCGAGATCGTCAATTCTTTACTAGAGGATCAAGAGATGAGCAATCACGGGTTCGGTAGCGAAGAAGCTCCAGAAGCATTTATTGATTCTCGAGTTTCTCTTTTTGAAATTGACATGGACAAAATTTTTCAAGAGATTAACCAGCTTCCGAATAAAAAGGCCAGAGAAAAATTCAGGGAAGTATGCAAGCCTCTTTTTCATAATTTGGAAGAAATAGAAAGTGAATTTGATGATTTTTGGCTCTTTCTTAAAAGAACGTTGCAATTATCGAAGTTAGAAAGCGAAAAGAAGATTAATTGGGGAAGGGAATTACTCGACAATAAGTATCAACAGATCCAAGAAGAAATTTCAACTGCATCGGTAAAAATGAATGACATTTTTAACATTTTTTGTGAGAACTTCCCCGAGAATGTTTTTGATGCGAAGAATTTAGAAGAGTGGTATCTGGCAGAGTCAGAACTCAGGCAAAAAATCGACATGATTCGCAACAACCTGCTTGCTCTTTTACAATAATCGTTTAAAAACGATGATGCAGGTATTTTTTTTATGGAATTTAGCATCTCAATTGACGAAACACACGACAACTTGATTAGCTTCTATAGCTGTTCGCTTTTAGTCAAGATGCTGACTGATTTGGGTTTTATTCCGTATGAATTAGTAATAGGACCGATTTCGATTTCGAACATTGAAGATGTTGACGTGTTATTTATCGGAGCTCCAACAAGACCTCTTTCAAATCAGGAAGTTGAGCATGTTGCGAAATTCTTGGCACTAAAAAACAAATTCGTCGTCTTGACTTCAAGTGCCTCGAGCCTTATTGGATCGAATCTGAACATTCTCACCGGTCCATTTGGCATTGCGATTAATAATGATTTAGTACATGTTTCCAAAAATATCGAGGGTCAATTCTTTCCGGTAATAAAAAATATCAATAAGCATACCATTACAAGAGGTGTTGGACAAATCTTGTATTCGGGTGCCAGTTTGGATGTGTGGGGAGATGATGCAAGAGTTTTGGCATCTACAGGTAAAAAAGTAATACCTAGTAACGTGCCAATAATTGCGCTTGCGTGTTCGGGGAGACTACTCGTTCTTGGCGGGCACACGTTATTTTTGGATGAACCGAAAATAGGATTGGCTCAAAAGAATAATTTAAAATTTGTCCGTAACTTTTTTACGTACGTGAAGCGGCGAATCAAGGGAAAAATAAAAGAAAAACCGATGAAAAGTTCGGTCACGACAGAGTTCTTACAGGATCTTGTAGAAGACGTCCATCCTTCACGTCGCATTAAGTTTAAAGATGCGAAGAAAATGATAGAAAAAGATGCCAAGAGTTTTATCAAAGTTCTTGCAGACGTGGAGAAGGAGTCGGACATATTTTGGTCAAGAGTTGCGGATCAAATACACGATTCAACGTCCTTGGAGAGTTTGGAGCGTTGTCGTCAAGAGATGAAAAGGAATTATGGGAATTTACGGTCAAAGATCGAAAACGGTCGGAATTCTGTTTTTAGTCTTCTATATGAACTGGATGGTCAAACGACAAGGGACTTACAAGTCGAGTTAAGAGACATTATAGATCAGGTCTATGTGGCGGAAGGAGAAACAGCAACAAAACTGGATACGATTAGAAATAATTTGGTCCAATTATACAATGGAAAAAAAGCCACGTTGGGAAAATAAAAAAAAGGAAGGTTTTTATTCAACAAGACCCGGGAAGTAATATCGAATTCCAGTAGATGCTTTTTCATCTTTGATTGCCACGCGAGTTTCTTCCATATAGTCAAGAACCCGTTGAGCTCGTTCTGTAGTGAAGTTCAACCGAAGAGTTACTTCTTCAACATTCGTCCAATTTTTTTCGGCCCCGAAATTTTTCAAGTAATTCAGGATTGCATTAGAATCGTTGATGAATTGGTCTTCTGAAACGATATCCGCAACACCGTCTAATTTATCTTTAAATATGTTGAAAAACCGATCTGCGATGTTTAAATTATTAGAGCGAACCTCGAGTTTTGCTTCTCCAGTCTGATTCGCAACGTGCCCTGTAATCTTTACTCCAACGCTAAAATGAAGATTCTTTTTTTTGTCTAAATAAGCATATATTATTTCAGAGAAGTATACTTCGTTTTCCGTGTTGATGCGTTCTTTAATTTTAGTGAATGCGACTTCGTTTTCGATTATGGCTTTCATGTTTTTCAAGAAATTATCTGGATTTCCGATAAATTTTATGGGTTCTTCAACTGCTTGTTGGAACTTGGCTGCCTTGATCTGCTCTTCAATGGTTTCGGGTAATGTTTCTACGTGTGTGATTTCGTCTTTTTCTTCTTTTTGAGTAATTCGTTGAAGAGTTTCTTTAGGATTGATACCAATTTCTTCGAGGAATTCATTGACGGTTTCATCTACGGGATTCAATAGGGGAGGAATCTTGAGTACTGTTTCCATTTGTTGGTATTCTCTTTGTAATAAGTCTTGTGCTTTTTTGAATCCTTTTTTAACTTGACTTAGCGTAAAGCCCTTGCTCATCACTTCATAAAGAGTTGGTATTCCTTTTTTAGACTGAGTCATGTTGATGATGATCCTGCTGACTTTATCAATTTTTTTAGCTTCTCTCGGTCCAATCCTTTCCTCATTCAGAGGTCTGTTAATGTACGTCCACGCCATTTTTAAAAGCCGGATATTCAGCTTCAAGTCATAAAAGACATCTGTTAAATAGAAGTTAGCTTCCTTTCCATTCCGCTGTTTCTTTGTAACATATGCCAAGATCCTTTTGCTTGCGTCCTCAAGTTTTCGAAACTCGCTTGGACTCAGAGAGTCAAAATTTACGCTAACAGGACCAAATAAATAATCGAGCACGTTAGTTTCAAAATTAAGGGGACATTTGATTATATTGCTGACCATGTCAATCCTACTAGGCAGGTGTCCTTCTGTTTTAAAGAATCGCAAGACGCGACGTGCGATTTGTTCTTTCAGATTTAGATCTTCCAATTTTATTCTTTCGGTTAGCGATCTATTAACGGGAAATCGCCTTCTGGCAATGTTCTCTTTTACATATGAATATGTTTTATTTGCAGCGATGAGGTATTGAAGAAAATCCACGTCATTTCTCTTGTATGAAATCTCGATTTTATTTTCTCGTCCGAATCCGATTAATTCGAATTTGTGTATTTTTAAATCTTCACGATTGATACCAAAGAAAATTTGACCAGGAAGGAACCTTCTACGTTGATATCCTCGAGGTAAGCGCAACGCAGTTGCATCTCGAAGATTATTAGTCTTCACCAGTTTTGGGATACGGATACCATTGAATTTATTGAGACAGCTTTCTACAAATTCGTTAAACGTGAATAGATATATTGTTTCATTTTCTTGAAAAAATCCTTTAAGAGCCGAATGAACGAAAATATTATCAGCTTCACCGATTTTCACTGGTAATGATAATGGTGAGACCCAGATATTTATAATCGAATTTTCACCCAGTAACAATCCATAGGGATTTCTCAAGGATTTAAAACCAAGATCATTAAAAATTGGTTGATAAATTGCGATATCCATTGGTGTTGCCAAACGGCAATTATGTTCTTCCTGCTCTTTTTCGGATAAAAATCTAATTTTTAATGGGATAATTGGTCGCATTAATCTTATCTCCTAAATTTAATGATTTTAAATTCTTTGAAATGTTTTTTTATTGGCATTGATAATCATCTAAGAAATTATAGGTTATTAATCAAATATAAATTTAATTCTTTTTGCAAGGAATTTAATATTGCTAAATTTTATTTAATATTTTAAAAAAATTCCTATTACCATAGATATCATGATTTAAATAGTCTATTTATGAAGTCATTTTAAAGTTAATCTTTATTTTTTACTCAATTAAGATAATAATTTGCTATATATGATAAAATTATGATAGAATTGACGAATATTCTCTCCATTTGTAATTATCTTATCAATTTTCCAAAATTTTTTATTCGGAAAAATACAGATAGATCTCCACCATATCTTGACTTTTTAAATAATATCTAAACTATTTAATTGGTATGGAAAATCAAAAATCAATCTATGGATGGAAAAATGATAAACAAAAGAAAAACTATTCATATTTTTGATTATCGGGTTTGTAATATTTCTTTATTTGTAGAAATTCGTTTTTTTAAAATTTGTTTGTAAATGTTTTTTTTTTTCATTCGATAATTTTTTCTAATACATTTACAACTTGGTCAATTTGTTTTCGTGAGATGACTAAAGGAGGCAACATTCGAATGGTATTTAACCCGGAAGTTAAAAGCAAGACACCTTCCGATATAGCACGTTTCAAAATGGGAACGACTTTAAATTTCATTTCAATTGCAATGAAAAGTCCTTTTCCTCGGATTTCTCGAATGGTTTTTTTTCCTTTTAAATGACTTCTTAGTTGTTCAAGTAAGTATGCGCCATTTTCAGCAGACTTTTCGACCAATTTTTCATTTTGAATGACATCAATAGATGCGAGCGCCGCTGCACAGGAGAGTGGATTTCCTCCAAAAGTCGAGAAATGTTCTCCAGTCTTTAACGAATCAAAGATTTCATTTTTTGCAATCATGGCACCCATTGGTATACCTCCAGCAATGGCTTTTGACAAGGTCATGATATCAGGAATGACGTCCCAATGCCCGTGCCCTGCAAAAAGTTTCCCTGTCCGACCCCAACCTGTTTGCACTTCATCAAATATCAATAGAACATCGTGAGCATTACAAATTTCCCGCAATTCCTTGAGGTATGTGTTTGAAGGGATAATGACACCGGCTTCACCTTGAATTGGTTCGACAATAACTGCAGCCGTTTGCTTCGTGATTGCATTCGTTACGGCTTCAACATTTCCAAAGGGAACGTGAGAAATGCCGGGTATTAGTGGTTGAAAGGGCTTCCGGTATTTTGGATTCCAAGTTACGGAAAGAGCTCCCATTGTTCGTCCGTGGAATCCATTTTTCATGGCTATAATTTCGATCTTGCCCGTATGTCGTCGGGCTAATTTTAATGCGGCTTCGACGGCTTCTGCACCGGAATTTCCAAGAAATGATTTTGTGAGTCCAGGAGGAGTTACTTCAGCCAAGCGTTTATATAATTGTCCACGCACTTCATTGTAAAGAATCGTGGGACATACGATGAGTTTTTCGGCTTGATTTTTGATTGCCTGAACGATTTTTGGATGGGAATGCCCCGTGATGGCGACACCATTACCACCAATGCAGTCAATATACTCCTTGCCTTCTGCATCGTACACGAGAGCTCCTTTTCCAGAAACGATTTGGATTGGCCTGCGACCGACCCAGCCGCTGTATTGATTTTCTAATTCCATTATAAACACCGATTTCAAATGAGAGATAGAAATTGGACGGATTTTTTATATGGGATGCAAGGCAGGATACCAAAGTCCTTTAGTTTCGTCTAAGCCAGTCATCAAGTTAAAGCATTGAATTGCAGATCCTGCAGCGCCTTTTACTAGGTTATCCAATGCACCGAAGGTCACGATCCGGTTCATTTCGGGGTCGATATCGAATCCAACATCGCAGAAATTGGAACCAATGAGCATTTTTGGGTCAGGTCTCCTATAGAGTCCCGATTTCTGCTTAATTATTCGAACAAACGGATGATCTTTATAGAATTTCCGATATAATCGCCACAAGTCCTTTTCGGTAAGGTCTTTAATGGGAAAAACGTGTGAGGTCGAGAGAATTCCCCTGACAATATTAACGCCGTGAGCAGAAAAACCCACTTTAATAGGTTTATTTGAAATCAAGTTTAATTCTTGAACGATTTCTGCCAAGTGCCGATGACCAACAGGGCGATATGGACGGATCACGTTAGTTCTTTCGGGATGATGAGTGGCAATGTTGAAGGATTTACCACCACCTGACGAGCCAATTTTGGCATCACTGATCACGTGAGATGGATCTACGAGGTCTGGTTCAGAAAATAGTGGTGCCAATGCCAGAATCGTGGCGCATGCCATACAGCCAGGCGCGGCAACAAGCCGTGCCTTTTTAATTTCTTCCCTGTGAAGTTCGGGCAAGCCATAAACGGCTTCTTTCGTAATTTCCGGACAAGAATGAGTCCCATAATGTTTCTCGAACTCGTTCATATCTTTCAAGCGAAAATCAGCACTTAAATCGACAATTTTTAGACCAATTTCGAGCAGATCCGGGACAATGGCTTGAGATGCCTTGTGCGGCACGGCCAAAAAAATGAAATCACACGAACCGATCTTATCCATGTTAAAACTCGTGAATTTAACGTCCAATAATTTCTTGAGGTTTGGATGTATTTGACCAACGGGTTGGTCGACATAAGTCCTAGACGTGATCATGTGAATTTCAATATCCGGGTGGATGTATAGGAGCCGGAGGAGTTCACCTCCAGTATATCCTGATGCACCAATAACAGCGATCTTCATTGACATTACCTGAAGAAAAATGAAATTTAGGTAAAATGATTTTTACCATGGAAAAGTGTTGCGAGCAGCGACCATGGTTGTCGTTTCTTCAAGAATTTCCTTGAACATTGCATCATTTCGCAAGTTGGTCACTACCTCATCGAGTTGATTTAATTCATCGAAATTGATTTCGACAACGACGTCCCATGCACCAAATACCGGACAAGCGTAGGGAACGCGTTCGCGTGGAAATACTTTTTTCAATCTTTCCACGACTTCCCATTCATCACCGACACTTGATAATCGCAGTAAAATATAGGCACGAAACTTTTTATCTCCAGCCATGGTTCATACACCAATTTTTTTGAATACTTTCATGTTTCCTATTTTGCATTTTAAAGTTATGTTTTGGATGGGTCAAATCCGTGTCTCTTTGTTCATTTAATTAGGTATCATCTTCAACACGGCATCAAAGGATTGGATGAAATCCTCGATGTCTTCAGGAGAATGTGCAAGTGTGGTAAATGCTGTAGCACCTCGCTTCGTAATTTTATGTTGGGACAGCATTGCAGTGGCAATTCTACCTACAGCTTGATTTCGTTGCAATGCCTGTTGAATGTTTCCAGGAATCCGTATGTCCATGTTGATTGCAGCATAAGTCTTGTATTGAACCACGGATTTAAAGTTGTATGCAAAATATGGAACATCGTGTCTCTCGAAAAGATCGTTGAGCTTAGCCGTGAGGACGTTTCCTGTCTTGGCAGCCTTTTCAATGGCATTTTCTTTTTCGAGATATTTCATAGTCCAATATGTTGCTGCCGCAGTAAGTGGGTTTCCAAGGAGAGTCCCAGTTGCAATCACTCTTTCTTTTTGTGCCTCGATTCCACTTGCAATGTAAGTCATGATTTCTTCACGTCCACCCAGACCTCCAGCTGAGGGGTGTCCGTGAGTTAGAAGCTTGCCGAATGTCGTTAGATCGGGTTTGATGCCAAAATATTTTTGAGCTCCACCCATATCCATTCGGAATCCAGTCACGACCTCATCAAAAATGAGTAAAACACCATATTTCTCACAGAGTTCTTGAACGCCTTTATTGAAGTCAGGAGCCACGGGAATATTTCCAGATTCGGGACCTAGCGGCTCAAGAATGACGGCGGCGATGCCTTTTTTCTTTTCGAATTGCTTGAATGTTTCTTCTAATTTTTTTAAGTCATTAGGAGGGACCGCAATGGTATCCTTAAAACAAGAGCTTGGGATTCCGTGTGACTCCATATCTCCAGAAAACGGGACGTGCATGTCATAGGTCAGTTGATCGGACCAACCGTGATATGCGCCTCCAATTTTGATGATCTTCTTCTTTTTTGTATAAACACGGGCGATTCGAATGGCTGCCATATCAGCTTCGGTTCCAGACTGATAGAATTTGAAAAGCTCGATAGAAGGAACGTGTTTTTTGATTTGTTTGATGGCTTTCAATTCCCATTCGTTCGTATAATAAAGAGCGGGATCCACGTCCTGCAGGACTTCAATGATTTTTTCACGTAGAGGTGCATAATTATGACCGAGAATGACAGCACCTGCACCACTGAGCCAATCAGTGTATTCATTTGAATCAACGTCCCACATTTTTGATCCTTGTGCACGAGTCATTGTCAGTGGAAAGGGGTCATTGATAACCATTTGATGCTCGTATCCGCCAGGGATACAGGTCTTCATCTCGTCATAGAGGTCCTTGGACTTTGGGCATTTTTTTTCGATTTCCTTACGAATTTTTACCATTGTTTCGTCAGGAATCATCCGAATTGGATTCTCAGTAATTTGTTTAATCCGTTTTTGAATTTCTTCGAATTCCATCCATAAAACCTCAAAAATATATTAGATAACTTCATTTTTATTAGTAAAGCAATTAATCGGCCCATAATTTCAATTCTCGCTGGCATCGGGGGCAAGTTCCATGCCTCTTGATCCACGCATTAAGTTCTGTTCTATGGAAGGCCGTGTGACAATATGCGCATCGTCCTAGATCTTCTTCTTGAATAGGTCTGCGGCAGATATGACATGTTTCATTTGGTTCTGTCAAGAGCCTCGCCTCACTCACTTGAAAGAAGAGAGCGAAAGAGCAGGATTTGATCTTCTAGAATCTGGTATGCTTGACGACCGAGTTTTCTGTCAATGACAAATATTGTATCGGTGTGGCAAGAAAGAAATTCTGTAATGTTGATGTTGCTCTGGGCGAACAGGTTCGTTACATAAGCAACGATTCCAGGAGCGTCAGCGATCGTATCGGGGCATTTAAGGATTAGTGCTGATTGCTCACGTTTCACTTTGAGAATATTTCGCTTGTTTAGAAGTTTTATCAAGCGCTGTTCGTGATCAGCATCGGCAATTATTGAGAAAAACGTCGTGCCCTGGATGAGTTGGAAAAAGTCGGTATCATTCATTAGTTTCGTGAGTTCGATATTCGGATCGAGTAGGGCAATTTGTCGAATTGTAAGAACCATTAAGTCATTTTTCAATTCGAGCTTGCTTTGTCCGAGGATTCCTGCGAGTTGTTTTTCGAGTATGATCCATTTTTCCGTGAGTTCTTTAGAGTGTCGCATCAATGCCATTTTTATTGCTTCTACATTGATTTTTTTATTCCGTTGCACGAGTGTTTGAACCTCTCTTTTCAATCGTTCAGCAAGAGCAGAAAAATTGATTACTTCTTGCTTCATTGCATCGATAAGAGATGGTCGTGTTTGAATTACACGTCGAGTTGCTTCGGCAATCGTTAGCTCTTCATCCGCCATTAAAATTCTTGCTCCTTCTAATATTGCTCTTTTGAAGTTGATAAAATTGCTTCCAATTTTTTCAGGTCACCAAAAATATCTTCCTTGTCGGAGATGTTTTTCTCGCGTTTATCTTTCATGCCCTTTTTCGCAAGTCCTTTAAGACTGACGACGCAATTGGAAGTACCGATTTTTCCTTTTGTTGCTATTCGTTCGTTCTTTTTCAAGTATTGGAGCACCTCGTTTAACTCGCGAACTCCAACTCCTAGAACCGATGCTAAGAATTCTTGTTTTTGTGGTCCCTGTTCGCTGATTAGAGTAAGAATGGCTTCGGGCATCTCAGCAGTTTCGATAAACGCTCTTAAATGTTCAGCCGCTCTTTCCAAATTTTGCAAGACTAATTTAAGTTTCTCAATATTTGCATCAAACACTAGTAAACAACTCAATTATCAATTCATTGGCTTCGTTCAAGAAGAAAAAATAGCTTGAATAAGACGTGCCAATAATTAATTTGTCCTGAATAAACTAAAAATATTTTCTTATCTTGTTAAAGAAAAGGATTTTTGTGAATTTTCCGAACATGGAAAGTAACGATTCCTTGAATCATGGTTAAATATTTAGGTAAGATCTCTAGTGTAAAAACAAATCGAGTAAAGGAAATGATGACGATTTCACGAAGCATTGCAGTATCGAAGAATGAATTATCAATACTTAAAGCACTCCAGAAGTTAGGAGGAAAAGCCACACCTGAAGATATTGCCAGACAAGCGAAATTGGAAAGAAATCAGGTTATTTCAAGTAGATCGTGGCTGGTAACGAAGAATCTCATTTCAGTAGAGGAAGAGAGGAAAACTGAGTATACATTGACAAAGGATGGCATGGTATTCGCCGATAAATCATTACCAGAACGACAGCTCATCGAATCTCTGAGCAAGGTCAAAGTGGAATCGTTAAAAAACCTGAAAAGCAAGGTCAAACCGGAGCAATTCTTCAATATTGGGATAAAATGGGCAAAGACGAATAAATGGATTGAATTCACGAAACTCAAAGATGAAAAGGCAATAAAGTTAAATGCAAAAGGACTGAGTGCTTTAAAAACTCCTTCTCTTAGCGATCAAATATTGAAATCCATAGCAAAGGCTCCGAACTCGATGATGACACTTGAGGATTTAAAGCAGGCTCACGCTAACTTGTCCGATGAATTATTAGCTCAACTCCTCAAGCGGAAATTGATTGAATCTAAGGAACGAATAAAGATTACTTTTGTTTTAAATTCAAAAATAAAATTAGAAGACTTGATCACGGATCAAATTACAAGACTTAGCAGGGACGACATAAGTTCAGGGGCGTGGAAGACTCGCGCGATCAAGCCCTATGACGTGGCGATCAGGGCACCCATTTTATATCCTGGACGAAAGCATCCATATTTAGAAATTCTTGATGAGGTTCGTGAGATCTTAATTGGAATGGGATTTCAAGAGGAAAAGGGACCTCTGGTAGAGTGTGAATTTTGGGATTTCGATGCCTTATTTCAAGCCCAAGATCATCCTGCCCGAGAGATTCATGACACTTACAAGTTAAAATTTCCGCAAGATGCGAATCTCAAGATTGATCAGTATAAAAAGAACGTGATGAAAACACACCTTAATGGATGGAAGACGGGTTCACAAGGATGGGGCGTGTTTGATGAGACGTTTGCAACTTCCCGCCGTCTTATTCTTCGTAGTCAGACAACTGCTGTTTCAGTTAGAACGATCAACAAGTACCGAGACCCTCCAATTCGGATGTTTTGCATAGACAAAGTATTTCGCCCAGACGTCCTTGATGCCAAGCATGCCTTAGAGTTTCACCAAGTTGAAGGAATAGTCCTCGACGAGGGACTGACTCTTAGAAACCTTTTTGGCGTGCTTTCACAATTCGCACGTGAACTGGGATTTAAAGAGGTTAAATTCAAGCCAGGATACTTTCCATTCACGGAACCCAGCGTGGAAGCCTTTGTCAAGCACGAAAAATTGGGGTGGATTGAAATTTTAGGGTCGGGATTATTTCGACCTGAGGTTCTCATTCCCTTCGGAATTGACTATCCTCGCGTGCAATGTCTTGCTTGGGGGATTGGAATTGGTCGTTTGGCAATGATACGATTGGGATTAGATGATATTCGTGAACTTCACTCACAAAATCTCGAATATCTCCGCACTGCAGGAATGGTACGCAAGACACGAGCCAAATCCTAAATTAAAAAAAGGAAAATTAAAGAAAAAACCTAGGGGCTTGAAATATTAAAACTCGATATGTAGCCAGCAAAGCCAACGCCCGTAGTCTCATTCGTGTATCCAAGATATAACGTGTCTCCAACAATGACGCTATGTGGTGCGTGGTATCCGCCTCCCACGGCAGGGGACTCATATACCGTTTCATTTTTTATTAAATTCCAATTACAATCGTAAATTGCAGTCGCAATGGGATTGGCTTCGTTTGGACCATTGCAATAATGAATTATGAACTGATTATTGTATTCGACAAGTCCATTGATGATTGCCAATTGCCCGA
>JALGVI010000147.1 GCA_029838215.1 Candidatus Helarchaeota archaeon
TCAGAACAAATCTTTAAAAAGTAGATGGCAACGATATTAAGACGTGTGTCATGTATTACGGAGTGGTCAAAATTGAAGCGTTTTTACATGCGAAACGAAACATTTGAAGGAACTTTTCCGTTCAAGCCTCATTTTAGAGAAATTAATGGATTCGACATGCATTACGTTGATGAAGGAGACGGTGAACCGATTATTTGCGTGCATGGTGAACCAACGTGGGGATATCTCTACAGGAAATTCATTTCAGGGCTTTCTGACACGTATCGCCTTATCGTTCCCGATCACATGGGCTTTGGGAAGAGTGATGTTCCCCAAGATAAGCCATACGTGATGGCTCAACACGTGGATAATCTTACCAAACTCATCTTGGAATTAGGGCTCCGTGATATTACCATCGCGTGTCAAGATTGGGGAGGACCGATTTCTCTGGGTTTTGCCACGCGTCATCCAGAACGCATCAAGCGGCTTGTCATCATGAACACTTCCGTAGGTGTTGCAAAGCCGCACCGAAAATTATGGTACGAAGACATGGTCGAGCAAGGGACTTATGACCAATTGATGGGAAACATGAAATCATTCATTCCCGGCTTCATGTTCAGCACTTTCATCCGCAAGATCCCTCGTCCCGAGAAGAAAATAATGAAAAAAGCATACACCGCTCCGTTCCCAAACCGTGAAGCATGTATCGGTGCAATGGCCTTTCCAAAAGACATTCCAAAGGGAGAGAATCACGTCAGTTCTAAGATCATGCAGGAAGTCCGAGACAATTTGAAGGTTCTGAAGGACAAGCCGAAAATACTCATCTGGGGAATGAAAGACGGGATTTTTCCGCCAAAAATCATTGATATCTGGGAAAAAATTTATCCCGGAATTGAAAGACATGAGATTGAGAAAGCAGGTCATTTTTTACAGGAAGACGCACCTGATGAGATAATTAACATGATACGTGAGTTCATGGAAACGACGTGATGGCTTTAAATGATTTAAACGTCCAGTATTTCCTGTTAAGTATCTTGTTAAGTACAACTCGTGAAAATCGTTTTTAGAAAAGATTTTTAAGAATGCATTTGATAAAGTGAAAAGCCATCTTTTTCACACTAATGGAATCGATTCCGAGCATTGAATGAAAGATTATCTCTTTCCATTTTTCATCTTTCTCGGCAAATTTTACTAGTTTTTGAGAAAATATCCGTGCAAACCGCTTCAAGAATCGAATTTTTGAGAGTTCGGCACCAAAATCGTTCTGCCATGCCTGTTGGTATAAACGGAGATGATTTGAATCGAAAGCCAATCCCTGCTGCTTGAGCAAGTGAAGGGTTCGTGCAGCAAGCTCTCCTGAAACCATTGCGTGGTAAATTCCTTCGCCAGATAACGAATTCACGAAACCGGCGGCATCTCCGATGAGTAAAATCCTGTCATCAAATGTCTTGTTCAATGGCTTGTTTAGAGGAACGAGTGCTCCTTGTATTTTATAAGAAGAACATCGTGGCAAGAATCCCTTGTTCATTAACACCGAGATGTATTCTTGTAAATAGGATTTCATGTCCAAACGATACTTGATTTTATCAGTTAGTTGAATACCGATTCCAACATTGACGTGTTCTCTCTTGACAAACATCCAGGCATATCCCCACGCTCCGCCTCCTCCCAAGTGGACGTGCACGGGGCGAGGATTATAAAATGAATCCAGCAAGTCTTTATCATACGAAATTTCCGAAACCAGAGCAATACCCAAATCTCGGGTTCGCCATCGAGGGTTTAGTCCGCAATGTTTTGCAACGATTCCGTTGACACCATCGGCACCTACCAGAACATCTCCTGTAAATTTACCTTCTGATGTTTCCACGAAGACCTTATCGGGTTGTCTTTGGATGTTCATCACATTAACGCCATCGAGAAACGTGGCACCTCGAGTTTGAGCCAGTTTCACGAGTTCTTGATCAAATTCAACTCGTCTTATCATGTATCCCAACGGATGCGTGGTTTGAATTGAACTAGAAGCCGAGAAATCGGGCGAGTGCAGAAATCCCTGAAAAATGGGCATGTTTACGAAACGCTCGATGAATGGAAATCGTGAAATGACGCGCGGTGTCAATGCCCCCCCACAGGTCTTGACGCGTGGAAATCTTTTGTGGTCCAGAATCAACACGGAGAAGTCGTATTCCGATAATATTTTTGCACACGTTGTTCCTGCCGGTCCGGCACCAATGACAATTACATCAAATGAATCTTTCATGCAATTCTCTCAGGTATTTCGTGTTTAAGAACGTGTCCGGCTTTTGCTTTTACGTGTTTTCCTTCCTTGATCGTGACTTCACCATTCACGAGCACGAAGTCAATGCCCACAGGGGGCTTGCGGGATTGATGCGTGGCAACATCACGAATTTTTTCAGGATCAAACACGACGATGTCAGCCCAATAATTCGGTTTTAGCAATCCCCGATCCGTCATGCCGAGCCTCCATGCAGGAAATGACGTGGACTTGCGGATGGCTTCTTCAAGAGTTAAAATCTCTTGCTCGCGAACACAACGACCCAAGATGCGCGGATACGTTCCGCATACACGTGGATGCGGGATGCCCCCTTTTACGGCGAGGTTATCCGTCGAAAACATCACGTGCGGATCTTTCATGAACGTGATGACGTTCTTCTTTTTCGTGATGAAAAGTGAAATGACAACACCACCGCGTTCGTCTCGAAGGAGATCTAACGTGCCTTGATATGCATCTTTATCGGGATAAAATCGTTTTAAAGATTCGCGTAAAGTGAGTCCTTCCATGTCATGGTTTTTCGTCACATTGGTGATGATCACACGTTTTGTAAGGAGCGATATGATGATTTTCAACCAGACACTTTTGGGAATGATCTTCAGGATTTTCGGGATGCCGGCATAAGACCATAAAAAGTCCTTGAATTCTCGGATTATCTTGTCTCTCAGGTCAGGGTCGTTCAAGCGCTCGATGAATTTTTCTATACCTCCCTCAAGAACCCATGGTTGCAGGATGGCTGCAAGAGCAGAATTCCCCGCCGTATAAGGATAGACATCCGCAGTGATGTCAAGACCTTCATTCCGGGTTTTTTCGAGAAGTTCTAGCATTCTCATGGACTTTTTGCTTTGAAACGACTCAGCGACTTTTATGTGAGAAATCTGCACGGGGACACCACTTTGCTTGCCAATGGTGATTGCTTCCTGAAGACTTTGAAAGACGCTTGAACCTTCGTCCCTCATGTGTGTCGTGTAAATACCACCATATTCTTTTACAGTCTTGCATAGCTCAATTATTTCCCCAGTGTGAGTTATTGAGCCGGGAGGATAGACAAGACCCGTGCTCAATCCAAAGGCTCCGGCTTCCATTCCTCTTGCCACGATTTGCTTCATTTCCGCGAGTTCTTCAGGTCGGGGACTGCGATCTTCCATTTGCATCACGGCTATCCTAACATTCCCTTGAGGAATCAAGAAAGCCACGTTCAATGAGCATCCTTGAGATGAAATCTCTTTCATGTATTCTGATATGCTCGAAAACGTTCGGGTCTCGATCTCACCGAAAATGAACTTGGCAAAATCATTATAATAACTGGCTGCCACCTTGTTTGCAGGAGCAAGCCCCATGCCACAATTACCCATCAAAATGAGAATGGATATCAACAAAACCGGGACATACGATTTTTCCAGATGCATCGATGATTTCATCAACATTGGACTGTATTTCCCTTTTTATTTCTAGGATTCTGCCATCCTTGATGAGTAGATCAGCATCACGCCGCCCAGATCCGCTTCCATCAATAATGATGCCATTTTTTATTAAAATCATTTTCCAACTCACAGGATTTTATTGGTTTGATCAAATTAAAAGAGTTTTTCTATTAAAAAATCATCACGTGCAAGAGAATTCCTTACCATTAGAATCATAAAACAAGATTGTCATTCCTTCCAGACATCAATACAGGCGAGCCAAGCACGGATTAAGCCAGACAGGGATACTCTTGAGTGTACACGTGACAGTCGTCCGAATCATTCCTTGGAAGGAAATAAAAATAGGTTAATCATCAGCTTCGTAAAACTTGGACAAACTGTAGAGCTTATCGAAAATATTGCCGCGGATCTTCAAGGGGCCTTATCGGCAGGTGAAGAAACTTCGGCTGCAATGGAACAAATAAATTCTTCAGTAGAACAACAA
>JALGVI010000075.1 GCA_029838215.1 Candidatus Helarchaeota archaeon
ACGCAAGGAGCAGAGATAAAGAAAATAGTTCGTGAAGAATCGCAGAAAAAACTCCTTGTTGAGCTGGAAATGAAAGGTAGCCAAGAAGGGTCTCTATACTTCTTTGATCCAACCGGCTCACTTCCCAAAAACGTGAAGACGGATGCCATAAATCATTTTGTCGAACCCATTCAGAAAAATATTTTCAGGATCGACCTTGTTTTTGTAGATAAGTGCAAGCTCGAGCTTTATTTTTGAGGTTTCGGTTTTTCGTTTGTTGAGAAATCATTTACGTGCTTTTTTTTTCCTTTTCAATTGAATTAGTTCAAATGGGAATCCTAAAACCGATTCAGTATCCATGTACGCAAATCGGACACTCATGACACCGCCCGTGAAAAAAGGCTTAAAACCAAGAGGTCTTAATTGTTCAATTACTTCATCGATGTCGTCCACAAACGAACCGAGGTGATGGATGCCTTCACCCCTGCGTCTAATCCACTCCGTATGAGGTGTTTCACCTTCAAAAACGTGGTTAATTTCGATTTGCAGGTTCCCAACTTGGGCAAGAGCTGTTCGAGTTGAAAATTTTATTTCATCACCATTATAGACCGCAGATTGATCTTTTCGCTCTAATATCAAAAATTGGGGAATATTGAAAAACTTCTTGTAAATTTCAACCATCTTTTCGAGATTTGTGGTCACGATTCCCAGTTGATTGACCTGCTTGAAAATTGCCGGTATTTCCATCTTTTTTACCACCTAAACTCGATTTTAAGAACGAAAAATGACTTTTTGCTTTTAATGATATGATAACAAAGCATAAAAAGTTTTGAGGACATAACAACAACAAATTTTACCAAGTGCCGGAGAAACGAAAATGACAAGAATAACGGATGACGAATATGGTAAGTTCATGTGGGATTCCATAAAGCAACTCTGCGATGATTTTGGTCCAAGACCTCCGACATCTGAGGCGGAGCGGCAAGCAGCACTATCTTACGAAAAAGAGTTAGGGAAGTATTGCAACGAAACGGTTGTTGATACCTTCGAAACTCGTCCTAATGCATACCCTCAGGGTTTTGTCCGGCTTGTTGCCGTTATCTCGTGCTTGGCATTTTTCTTTTTTATATTCACGTTTCCATTTAACTTATTGACGATTCTTTTATGTATTCTCGGGTTGTGGATTTTTTATAGCACGCTTTTTCAGCAAAAAGAGTGGATCCACGTTCTCTTCAAGAAAGAAAGCTCCCAAAACGTATTTGGAATTATCAAACCACAAAAAGCAACAAGAGTTCGCGTGCTTTTTGGCGGGGCGGCCACATGGACTCGGCTTGGGAATCAGGAGTCGCCAAATTCGGTAAATCTCTCTTTATCATTACATTCGGTGGAGCAGCACTCATTCCGTATGCGATCGTTCTTTCAATAATCAAATCCGTGCAGGTAATTTTGGGACTTTCGTTCGTGAGTTTGTTTCCCATTACCATCACGATGAGTGATCTCATCTTTTTCATCCCTTTTTTTGGCGGTTGGTTTTGGTTACTAATTTATGTATTGCATGCTTGGGGAAAACGGACGAGAGCAACGCTCGGTGCAAACGATAATCTTTCAGGTGTCGCCATTTCTTTAGGTGTGGCTCGATATCTTCACGAACATCCTCTCAAAAACATCGAAGTTTGGTGCGGGGCATTTGGTTGTGAAGAATGCGGAGACCAAGGAAGCAAGGCATTCGTGGCGAAATATGGTGTTCAGGGAATCTTGGATGATGCACACGCTGTTATTCCCGAATCTTGTGGAGCAGGAAAAAAGATAATGATATGGAAGGGAGACAAGATGCACAAGACCGAATATATTGAAGACACGTATGAAAAGATGTTTCTTGCATATCGGAAAGTCAAAGATGAAAATCCAGACATGCTCGAATGGCATTTGGGAATTCCACCATTTGGCTCCTCAGATGCATGTAGATTTGCTCAAAAAGGATACCGAACGACAACGATTTGTGGCATCGAAGACGAAATGAAGAGACCGAGTAATTGGCATGCCATTACCGACACGCCGGAGAATATCGATCCCACGACCCTCAAACAGGTTCTGGATGTTTGCTTGACTTTCCTTGAAATGCTCGATTCTGAAATGGATGACTCATGAGTATGGAATTCAATAAGATTAAATAATCAACACGACTTCTTTTTTCAACAATGAATGATGATGACTTGAGACAATACTATGAAAAAGAGGGTTTGAACCTAACTGATGATGATTATTATACGGGATTCTACCAAAATATTTCAACCCACGCCACGAGAATTCATCAAATAAAGAAATGGTTGCGTCAGATAAAAACAACAGAGACATTTTGCGAAATAGGGAGACATAGCAACAAGTAAAATCCGAATTGCTAGATACATAGCAGAAAAACAAAATCTAAATTGCAAGTTCTACAGAATGGATGCGGGAAACCTCGAGTTTCCAGATAAATCATTTGACTACGTTCTCTGTTCTCAAGTCTTGGAACATTTACGCGATGATCGAAAAGCCATTAAAGAGCTTTTTCGAATTTCAAAGTATAGAGTGATAATAACCGTTCCAAAAAAGGGATGGTATTGGAATATTTTTAATCGAATGTTTCATGTTAATACTTTTAACAGGGAAGGACACGGGCATTTTCGAGAATACGCGATAGATGATTTAAAAAGAAAACTCAATCACGATGAATTTCGAATTGAAAAAATTGAATATACGGGTTTTATCACGCCCGTGCACGACTTGATTTTAAAAAAATTCCCATTCATGCAATCAATCATTTGCATCCTGCTAGAGAAAACGTGAGAACCAAAGAAAAGGCGAGGTTTTCTCAAGATAAGTATGAAAATTTCATCGGCCAATCATCTTGTAAGCAAGATGGAATTCTCAACAAGAGAACTTGGTTTTAGTCCATAATCAATGCCCGTGGAGATCATCTTCAGATCTTGGATTTCAAACTTTTTTTCGAGGAACAAACTGACCGGCATTACAATATTCAGTCGAAATCCCTTGTTTCGATTGATGAATTGTATTGCTTTTTTATAAAATGTTTTCTTAATGTTATGAGCAACGTCTGTTCCCGTGGGCTTTTCCTTCGTTGGGATGTCGAAAAAATCAATCCGATGAGGAAATCGTTTTCGAGTTATTGTGAATATCAACTCATCAATTGTTTTTATCGATATCAATTGCTCAATTATGACTTTATTTGTTTGATAATAGCGAGGAAATATCAGTTCTTCCAATGTTTTTTGATCAAAATTCCATATTTTTCCTCTAAAGATGGAAATCAAGTTGTAATATTCGGTGAATAGTAATAGAAATGGTTTTATCAGTCCTTGATTTTCCCAAGAAAGGCGGTCGAATTCATCCCAAAAACGCACGATTTGTGCCTTATCGAGAAATAAATCAAAAAATGCAAGTGATTTCGTCTTCGTTTCTTGCTGGTAGCCATTCTTCAAATATGGCGTGTATAACGAACCCGAATTCTCAAAAAGACGAATGACATCTTCAATCCTAGGGGCATTTAATGCCTGTTTAAATAGTTCGTCTCGTCCTAAAAATTCTTCAACTAGAAAATTAATGTCATCCTTGATTTGCTCTGATTTCAGGTTGAGTACCTTTGCCCTGAGGATCGTCTTGATGTTCTGAATTTCGAATTTCATCAAGAAAATTTCAAGAAAATCGTGATCTTGTTCGGGACTATTTCGTATGATCTTGAAGAAACAGCTCGACAGATTACTCTGAAATAGACGATGTATTTCGCCCAGACTTCTATACTGGTCTTTTTGCAATAATTCGGGAAAATTTGGAGAAATAATTTGCTTGAATTCAGATAGCGTTCTTGCGTGTGCGGCTCTTGAAAGATCACGGGTTGATGTTATCTTTTTTCTTTCAGAAGCAATAATCGGAGCTAAATAGGAGTAACACAGACCGGACTTCCGATTCTTTGGCAATCGAAATTCATTAGCAAGGCTCGAATTCTTTTGCATTATTTCCTCAGATTCCTTTTCCAGTTTCAATTAATATTTCTTTAATGATTTCATCGATTAATTTATCCACGAGTGATTGCTCGAAAGATTCTTGGTCAATTTTTTTCAAATTGTCTTGGATTTTTATGTCAAGCCTTTTTCTTGCATCCTTTACGGCATTTTCTATCAGTTTTCTTGCATTTTCTCTTGCTTCTTCAACAGCTCGTTCAATTATTTTAGGGGCATTCTTTATTGCCGTTTGTATGATCTCTCTTTTTCGCTCCTCGGCTTTTTTTGATTTGTCTTCAGCGATTTTTTCCAGTTTTTCCATCATTTTTTTTATATCTTCACCAAAAATAAGTCATCACCTGAATCATGAGTTCTTTTTTGATATTTTCAAGATAAAAGGGTGATATTCGGTTCCCTGACCCTTGTAAAACTTGCTGAACCATTCATAAAAATGCAAACGGAGCGTGTGAATTGACACGAGAAATGCCTCTAACATTATGACTAAAATGTTTCCAACAACCAAAATCGGAATGAAAATAAACGGATTCGTTATGAACATGAAAGCAATTATTATCACGACATGATTGAAACCAAAATGTATCAATAACAATGCGAAAATTCGGAAAAAAGAGACAATATTACTTAAAAACGATAGAAAAGTCTCCCAAACGTGAAGAATTGATTCGGATATAATTTTCTTGAAGGATTCACGCCTTAATTCTTGCGTGACTTTAAAAGCAGCCGCAATTGGCTTCCCGAGCAACAAAATTAGTAATGGAATCAAGATTAAGAGGATGGGTGGGAGAAAGAAGAACGTGATTTGGGGAATCATCCAAGTAGTAAACTGCACGCCATAATTAAAAAACATGATACTGAAACCGATCACGAATAGGAGAGAGGGCAGGGATACTAGCCATGCATCAATCTTTGCTGAGCTCTTGTAATTGTTGATGAATTGAAGAGTATATCCTAACGATAATATGATGAATCCCACGAAGAGAGAGAACTTGATTAAAAAAATCAAGTTATTCGCGAGCCCTCCAAATTGATATTCAGGAAATAATTGAAGCATGGTCAAGGGGTTAAAGAGGAATTTTATCAATGGAGGCAAGCCAAAAATGACTTCGGTTTCAAAGCCGAAGAATTCACCATATAAGAAACCTCCAAAAACACCTCCTATACCGCAATAACACAAGATTTTTGCAATTGTTCTTTTAGTTTTTAAAGCTAGGATTCCTGCGGCAATTGCAAGGCATATACCTTGCCCGATATCCCCAAACATGAATCCAAACATTAGAGGAAACGAAATCGTAAGCATGAATGAGGGATCAACCTCGTTAGCATTGGGAACACCATACAATTTAGTTATGGTTTCGAATGGTTTTACAAGGTTTGAGTGCTTTAATACGGTCGGAATTGTTTCGTTTCCGAGTTGCTCCTTGCTCAGAACGATCATCTGATAATGATTGTTCGTGACTTTTTTAATGACCTGTTCATATTTGTTGATTTCTTTTTTGGGAATCCAACATTCCATTATGGCAATGAATTGATTCCCACCAGATTTCAGAGAAGCGTCTAAAAAATGAATAATGTCATTCAACATTTTATTAAAGGCTTTCAATTCTAGGTAATATTTTTTCGCCAATTTGTTGACACTTTCAATGAATTCTTCTTTTCGTTTCTCGATTTCTTCTATGTTATGAATTACAACCTGATCAGTATCAATTTCAATTTTGATTTGGTTAGAAACTTCTTTTTCAATGAGAATTTCGGCTTCTTCCAAATCTTGTAATTCTTTATCAATTTCATCGACTTTTTCTTTGACTCTGGTTAAGAAATTTACCAAATCTTCTTTTTTAAAAGAAATATCTTCAATCTGCTCTTGTCCGTCTTCAATATTGATATCTCTCATGTCAAACTTTTCAAGAAGGCGAAGAATGTGTGTATTTACACTATTAAATTCATCGAGCATCATTGTATCGGGGTCTTTAACGGTCAAATCCTTACGGACTCTCGTCAATTGACAAATTCCGAGAGCTCCAACTTCCAACACGACATCGTCTAGCAAGCGCTTATTGAATACAGTTATTACTTTTTTCATTATTACGGTCATTTTATTCCTCTAATCGGAAAAATTTTTGAAAATATTGGAGAATCCCCGTGTGTTTTCCGCCTTGAAGGTGGAATTAAAGACTCGATTAAGAATTTATAGAATGATCAATAACAACGCAACGATCAACCCATAAATAGCAATTGCTTCTGCCATTGAAACAATCAAGAGAGATATCGTAAAGCTTTTTTCAGATTCAACACTTGCACTAATAGCGGCAGCACCGATTTTACTCATTGCATATCCTGCACCAATACCACTCAATCCCACGCATAAAGCTACTGCAATGGGGAAAAATGGTCCTGACTTATCTATCACTGTTGCTTGAGATAAATGAACGCTATATGCAACAGAAACAGAGATCAGTAAAGCATTGGTAACCATGACTAATAAGACTAAAAGAGAAATTATGACGAATGCTTTTCTTGTTTTTATTTGCATTTAAAATACTTCCGTTTCACCAAATAATTTTGAAATATTCATCTGTTAATGATTTGCACATATTTTGAGTATTTGTGTGAGAATCATTAGATCTTACTTCATTTTTTTATTAAATTTTTCCATCTAGGATTTGAGCTGGTCAATTTACTACCAAAACGGGAACCTTTGTCATTTCAATTATGTACTTCGTAACGGATCCCATTGCATGTGCCATAATCGTTTTCCGATGGCTACGATGACCGACAATGATCAAATCGGCTTTGATAACACTACTGTATTGAAGGATAATTTGTCCAGGATATCCTTCAACGATCTTGCCCGTAAATTTTATGCCGTTTTTCTTACAAAGGTTTTCTAACCAACTCATATTCGCAACGCCTTTTTCCATGAACTCCTGTTTTACTTCGTGTCCCGTTTTTTCAGAAATCTTTGAAATGTCTTCAATGATATCTTCATCAATGACAAAGATACCATAAATCTCAGATTTACATGTTCTGGAGAGTTTAATTGCAAGTTGTGCCGAACGAAACGAATGCGATGAACCATCAAATGGTACTAATATTTTTTTGAACATGACAAAACCTACTTGAATTTTTTAACTTCTTCAATCAATCTTGCGGCATTTTTTATAATTGTCAATTCATCACGGTCCAATTCTTCTAAATAATTGTCCAAATAGGTTATAGTTTCATCATAATCAGGAATAATTTTGAATTCAAGAGCATTTAATCGTTTTGTTGTTTTTGAGATTTCAGCCGCTAATCGAAAAATTCCATTTTCAATTCCTGCCAACTGAACTAATTTTAAAAGTGCATCCCGGAAATTTTCTTCCACGGCATCTAGATGGATGCTCGTGCGGAAAAAACCATAATCGGGGAAATCCTTTCCAGAAGTTTCTGTAATAATAATGTCAGGTACTACAATTCCCATAAAACTTTGCTCATGAAGTTCCATCTTGATAAAAGAACGTTGAGAACTATCCGCCAATCGGTTCATTTCATCCAATCCCATTTCAATATTAACGAGCTCAAGTGCTTTAAAACCCTTCGCCATGAGGTCCTCGAGATCGGTCCTCAATTTTTTGGCTTCAATCTTGAGTTCCTTTAACTTCTGAATCAGGACAGTCCGTTTTTCATCAAGGAGTTGATGGGCTTTTTTCAAGAAATTTAGATCCTTGTTTAGCTCAAGCAAGAAACCTTGTGTAGGGTTTACTTTCAAGATGGTCATTAATATCAGTCTTTTTTCATTCTAAATATGTTTGTCGGGAGGAACTTTTCCCAACCGATAATATTTCTCAATGTATTCATCCTTTATCCGAGTTAATTCCGTGTCAGGAATTGTACTGATGACATCCCAACCAACATCTAATGTATCAATAAAGTTTCTATTTTCATTCAACCCCTGCTTGATATATCGCTGGATGAATAATTCATTAAATTTAAGATATTGTCTATCAAGTTGAGAAAGTTCGTCTGCACCAATAATATTAGCTAGAGATTCAACTTCCTTTGCTTTTGCATACGCTGCATATAATTGACTTGCCAAATCTGCGTGGTCCTCCCGAGTAAGACCTTTTCCAATACCAGATTTCATTAATCGCGATAGTGAAGAGAGAATATCAATGGGAGGATATACTCCAGCCATGTGAAGCCCACGGTCCAATGTTATTTGACCTTCCGTGATGTATCCAGTTAAATCAGGAATGGGATGACCGATGTCATCATTGGGCATTGTTAAGATAGGGATTTGGGTGATTGTCCCTTTTTTCCCTTTAATCCGACCTGCTCGTTCGTAAATGGATGCCAAATCGGTATATAGATAACCAGGGTATCCTTTTCTACTAGGAATTTCGCCTTTGGCAGATGAAACTTCTCTCAATGCTTCAGCATAACTTGTCATGTCAGTTAAGATGACTAAAACGTGCATGTCTTTTTTGAATGCCAGGTATTCTGCAACGGTTAAAGCGATTCTCGGAGTTATTAATCGTTCCGTGGGCGGGTCTTCGGCGAGATTTAAAAACATAACCACGTCTTTAAATGCGCCCGATTTTTCAAAATTCGTTTTAAAGAAATCGGCAGTGGCATGTTTTAGCCCCATTGCTGCAAAAACGACAACGAATTGCTCTTTCTTTTCTATGATTGTTGCTTGACGTGCAATTTGAGCAGCCAATTCAGAATGTGGAAGACCTGCACCCGAGAAAATCGGCAATTTTTGTCCCCGGACTAGTGTATTGAGTCCATCTATTCCCGAGATTCCTGTCTGAATTGATTCGCGGGGGTATTCTCGCGAAATGGGGTTTATCGGACTTGAGTTTATGTCCCGGAGTTCACCGTGCGTGATTTCGGATCCACCATCAATGGGCTTACCAAATCCATTGAATATTCTCCCGAGCATTTTTTCAGAAACTCGAACCTCCAAGGGTTTTCCGTGGAATCGAACGCTTGTTTCAGATAGAGAAAGTCCAGAAGTTCCCGTAAAAACTTCAATCATCACGTACTTGATGCCAGCTTCGAGCACCCGCCCATATCGGATGTTACCATCAATACCTCGAATTTCTGCAATGTCATCATATCCAACGTCAATGGCACCTTCAAGAAAAATTAAAGGACCTTGAACCTTAGATACGCCTTTATAGATAAGATATTCGCTCATTTTATAGTTCACTCCCAGTAGCATCATAAAACTTACGTTTCTTAATTTCTAATTCGACCCTTTCTCGTTCAATATCTCCCAATTCTTCAAATACCTTGTTTCGTAAATCTTCTATCAAATCTAAATCATCATTTGGGATTGTCGACTTCATTTTTTCTAACTCTATAATAAACGGTAAAGAGATGACTCGATAAATGGGAACTCGATTTTCAATTAATCTTTTTTGAGTGAAATCATAGAAATCAATGATTAATTTTAACATTTTATATTGTTTTTCAGGAGGAGAGTGACAATCCACGGGATCGTATGCGTTTTGGTTAAGAAAACCATCCTTTATCATGTCACCAACACGTAATATCAATCTTTGAGAGTCAGGTAATGCTTCCATGCCAATCAATTTAACGATTCGTTTGAGTTCATTCGTTTTTTGCAAGATCGAAATGGCTTTATCGTGATATTCCTTCCAGTCAGAAGAAATATTATCTTGCCACCACTCGGCAACTTGTAATATGTTTTCAGAATAACTTTGAGTCCAATTGATTGCAGGATAATGCCGGGCATAAGCCAAGTCCTTGTCTAAAGCCCAAAAAACTTCAATTAATTTCTTGGTATTTACGACCACGGGGTCCGAAAAATCAGAAGATGGAGGAGAAACAGCACCAATGGCAGTAACGGAACCAGTCTGTTCTTCACCTCCTGATCGCATCACGACCACGTTTCCCGCTCGCTCATAAAACTCTGCCAAACGCGATGGCAGGTAAGAAGGATAACCGCGTTCTGCAGGAATCTCGTCAAGTCGCCCTGACAATTCCCTCAATGCTTCTGCCCATCGGCTCGTGGAATCAGCCATCAGGGCAACATCATACCCCATGTCTCGATAATATTCGGCCATGGTGATTCCCGTGTAAATCGATGCTTCTCTTGCAGATACAGGCATGTTTGACGTATTCGCGATCAATATCATTCTGTCCATTAGATGTCGTCCTGTTTTGGGATCTGTTAGGCTCGGAAATTCTTCCAGAATCTCTGCCATCTCATTTCCCCGTTCACCACACCCGATGTAAATGATCACGTCTGCCGCCACCCACTTAGCAAGACTTTGAAGTGTCACGGTTTTTCCCGAACCGAAACCTCCAGGAATCGCAGCCGCTCCACCATATGTTATTGGAAAAAAAGTATCGATCACGCGATGTCCCGTGATTAACAGCTTATCGTTTAATAATCTTCTTTTGAAAGGGCGAGGGGTTCTGACGGGCCAATCATGAGTCAATCCTAAATTTATAACAGAACTTTGACTTGAAATACCAAAAGTGCTGCCAGAAGTCCCTCTAAGTCGAAGAATTTCATCTTTAATTGTATATTCACCTTCAACCGTGACCCACTCAACTTTACCTTCAATCCCGGGCGGTATCATTATTCGATGTTCAAAAAAATCATTTTCAAGAACCGTTCCTATTATATCTCCGCCCGAAACACGATCTTCGTTTTTTAACAGGGGTTTAAAATGCCATTTCTTTTTAGAAGAAAGTGGTTCAGTCGTTGCACCTCGCTTAATGAATGCACCCATTGCTTCCATTATTTGAGGTAACGGTCGTTGGATTCCATCAAACACGCTCCCTAGCAATCCTGGACCTAAAGTGACACTTAAGGGTTTATCGGTTGTTATGATCGTATCCCCGGGTTTCAAACCACTTGTCTCTTCATATACTTGAACATAGATCACGTCATTTTCTAACTTTATGATTTCACCTATGAGCTTCTCGGGACCGACACCAACAATCTCGTGCATTTTTGTATTCCGTAATTCTTCACCATATCCTTTAATCAAAGGACCTGAAACCCAAATTACTTTACCCTGTGCCATCTTTTTAGTCTTCCTCCCACAATCGAGTTGAGAAAAAGTTAAGAATATAATCCCTATGAACGCTAAGAATTGTTTCTATTCGTTTATCGAATGTAAGTGAATCATCAGCCGTCTTGATCAGGACTCCACCCATTGAATCGGGATCTGCATCCAGGATCTCGAATTCCAAACCATATTTTTCCTGCAAGGAATCGAGGAATTCCCGCGTGATGAGTTCTTTATCGTTTCTTCGCAAGTAAATCATTAGCCTTTTATCCTTGTTGATTCGCAATATTCCGGAAGCATCAACACCATAATATTGCTGAAACACGACCAACTCTTGATTTTCAATTCGATCTTGCAAGATTTGGGTGATGTTTTTAACACCTTCTTGAATGAATTTTTCTAAAACTTTCTTATATTCGGGCGTTGTCGTGAAATGCTTTATTTTTTGATTCAGCCGTTGATAAATATCATCCAACAATTTAGCGCGATGGTTTAAAATTGCTCTTTTTATTTGAATCTCAGCCAATGACTCCAAACGTCGCACCTGTGTTCGTGCTTCTTCTTTTGCCTTCTTCATGATCTGGTTTATTTTTTCATTTGCCTCTTCTTCTGCTGATGAGATTATCTTTTTGGCTTGTTTTTCCCCTTCTTTAATGATCAGTAAAGCTTTTTCTTCTAACTCTTGTAAAACGCTACTATAAACGGGATTTGTATTCTTTTTTTCCATTTCACACACCGTTCATTCTCAGATCCTGAAACCAATGGCTGATTTAATGGTATGTTCGAGAGCAAGATAGTCTCTCGGTCCACTCCGATCAGGCACTTCGATAATTAAGGGTATCCGCTTTGTCGTTTTAATTTTATTAATATAGGTTTGTAAGTCTTCATAGATCTTTTCAGTGATGATTAAAATGCCAAAATCTTCTTTTAACAAAAAGGAATTGATTAATTGGCGTGCTTCCCGCTTGCCGGAAATTATCGTGCCGGGAACCCCCACAAGCTTAAATCCAATGACCGTATCTCTGTCTCCAATGACGTGGATCCACATTTAACTCTAACCTATTGAACATGGTATTGATTTCATTTTGCAAGTTATTTAATTCTTGAATCTCTGAAATGATAAATTACAAATTTCACTTTAATCTTATCGTTTCTGCAGATAAAAATAATCGTATAACAGTTAATTGATCTTCTATCATGTCTTTCAAAGACGAGCACTTTAGACTCAATAAACAAAAATTTTTTATTTAAATACATGGAAATCAATGAAAATAACATATAAGAATAATTTCCATGAGAAAAACTTGGTTTAATTATAAAGATGCTCATATAATTTCTTTTGAAAAACGTAAATCGAAGGTGCCTTATCGACGAACCACCTGAACCAGCATAAAATTATCTTTTGCACTTCATTATTTAAGCGAGTTAAATTAGGCGTGAATCATTATTCTGAGAGATGAGTGAATTGAAATCGTGTAAGAATTGCTATCACCTGCGAACCCATGTAGATAAAGACGGAAACAAATCTTATTTCTGCTACGCTGAAGGCTTTAACAAGAATATAAAGGATGAAACAAGTGTTGATTGTTACTATTTTAGAGAGAAAAACAAAGAACCGGAACTTTGCCCGGATTGCCATTCAGTCCGAAGAAGAGACAGCATTTTCTGTTTACATTGCAAGGTTTTAAAATATCATCAGAAAAAGAAAGAAAATGCAAGTACAAAAGAAGATGTTGATAATAATTTGCCGGGCTACAAGCTACGAAAGAAAATAAAGGACTACTTGGAACATTAAAGGTTTTTCATCGGTGATTATTAAAAGAAGGTCTTGAGATGCGTGATTGTCTGGAAATGGTTCTTAAAAAAGCCAAGGAAAGGCTACAACACGGCATTTACCATCATAGATTTCTGTTAATGGTTTTATTATCCATTCTAGTGGGAATTATAGGCGGCTTGGGTGCAGTTATTTTTAGACTAATGGTAATATTAAATCAATTCTTATTTAGCATTATTCCCACCATTTTTGGACCGGTTTTCATTTTTCTAATGCCAACGATAGGAGGTTTGCTTGCGGGAATTCTCATCTCTAAGTTGGGAAAAGAAACAAAAGGAAATGGAGTTCCCGAAATAATGGAAGCCATGGCATTAAAAGGAGGACGTATCAGGAAAAGAGTTGCTCCCTTGAAAATTCTAGTTTCCAGCATTACGATTGGTTCGGGAGGATCTGCAGGTAGAGAGGGTCCAATTGCACAAATAGGGGCAAGTAGTGGTTCAACAATCGCTCAGATTACAAGGCTTGATGAGAACAACACGAAAATCTTGGTGGCGTGCGGGACAGCAGCAGGAATTGCAGCAACATTCAATGCCCCCTTTGGTGGACTTCTGTTTGGAATCGAAGTAATATTGAGCATGACCAGACTAAATGCCAAGATCTTGATCAACATGGTGATCTCTGTTATCGTGGCAAATTTCATTTCAATCTTATTTCTGGGTAATAATCCTGCATTCATCATCGGACAGACTTTCGCCTTTGTCAATCCATTCGAAATCTTTCTATATTTTCTTTTTGGCGTCATAATGGGCTTTTTTGGCATCTTTTGGGTCAAATTTCTTTATTTTTTTGAAAGGAAATTCGATAGCTTGAAAATTCCCGATTATCTTAAATCCACAATTGGTGGTTTAGGAGTTGGCTTGATAGGCATTTTTTTCAGCACGCAAGTGATGGGAGTGGGCTATCCGACAATTGAACTGACACTGATAGGGAGCATACCATTTTGGTTTCTTCTGCCGCTCAGTCTCTTTAAGATGGTAGTCACATCGCTAACGATAGGAAGTGGCGGTAGCGGAGGTGTATTTGCTTCATCTCTTTTCATAGGTGCCACGTTTGGAGGATTCATCGGAGTGCTTTTTTTCTTGGGTTTTCCGGGTCTGGTTTCACAACCAATGGCTTATGCCCTGGTAGGAATGGGTGCCTTATTCGCAGGAGTCGCACGTTCTCCATTAACTTGCATTATCATGACAATTGAGATGACATCAGACTACTTGCTGATCATTCCATTAATGACTAGCTGCATCACGAGTTACATGATAAATGCCGTCGTCATGAAAGATGAAAACATATACACAAAAAAACTATTGAATAGAGGAATTAGAATAAAATATAACTTCTATACAGACATATACGATGACATAGAAGTTGGGGAAATAATGACAAGGAAAGTCGTCACGATTGGAGAAGATGTAAGCGTTGCAGACGTGCTGAAAATGATGGAAATGGATAAACACATGGGTTACCCTGTCGTGAATGATAAAGGAGAATTTGTCGGATTTATAGCATTTGAAAACGTGAGAAAAGCCGTTTTGCAAGGAAATCAGGACTTGCTCATTAAGGACATATGCAATCGCAAGCTCATCGTATTATTTGAAGACGATACGATTCACGAAGCAATGATTAAGATGTTGCGGCATAATGTGGTCATGTTGCCCGTCGTCGATAGAGAAAAACCAACAAATTTGATCGGATTAATCTCACGGTTCGACGTGATGAGAGCCCACGAACTCGAGTCGATGAAATTGCAACTAGAAAAAAGAGAATGACAACAGTTTGCATGTAGAATTTCTTCAATTTAACAAATTTCTTTGAAAATGCTTTTAATTAACATCCTTGTCTTTTCTATTTCCTTTTCGACATCTGTTTTTAATGAAAAAACACCTTTAAGCGAATTTGTTAGACTTTGATCTTTTAACCTATTGATAATCATTTCTAATTGTGTCCTGAATTTCTCAGGGGATCCTCTTCTGCAATGAGACATGATTTTTTCAAGGGAAACACCTTCATTTAACGCGATTATGTCCCTAATGTCCGTTTTTCTACCAGAATGGATCTTAAAAGCGATCATGAGTTCCTTCTCTGGAGTTGTACAAATTACGGAGCCCATCAATCCAGAAATTGTCGTTGCAAGAGAATGCTCTAGGATGTAATTATGAGTCCAAACAGCATCAGTATTCCTGCAAACAAGGCTATCGATCATGACATCAATAGTTATGGGAAGATGTTCAATTTCCTTCTTGTAACTTATAAATTCCCCACCATATTTTTTATCAAATCCCTTTTTTCGCACGATTTCTTTGAACCCCAGTCCTTCTAGGAAATTCTTAAGAGTCTTAGAATCACGCTTTGATAAAATTATATCACAATCTACGGAAAATCTATGCCTGGCAAGACCGCTCACAGCATACCCACCAACTACTATAAATTTAAAATTTTTTTCTGTAAGTTTCTGTAACGTCTTGATAATTTCGCCTTCTCTTTCAAAAAATGCCATGTCATTCCCTTGAATTGATTCTTAATTTATTATTCTTAATATTTAATCCCAGATCATGCAATTCATCCATCATTTCTAAGGCAGGTTCATATGAATAAATTCTCTTTTGACAAAATTCGATTGTCTCTTTTAAGGGCTGAACCCTGTAATTATCAATGGTTTCTACTTTGAAATCCTTGCCAACATATAGAACATAAAAAATTCCAAAAAGTGTTTCTTTCACTTCATTCCCTTCTATGAAAAATCGCTGCTTTTCTGATTTAAAGAATTTTTTCCATTTGATTAAATCCTGATTCTTAATTTTAAGATGAATGGGATAAAATCCAAAAAATCTATCTACAATATATCCACCCTTGGTCCAAAAAAATACCGCATCGGGTCCTGTAAATGCGTATTTCATCCCACTTCTTTTTAATAGAGCATAAGCTTTAGTAATATTCACTTTTTTTGCCAAGTATTCCGCAGGAGAATTTACTTTGTATCGACCCCATTCTATTCTTTCTAACAAATCTTTCTTTGTCATGTCATGTAGGACCTTATTTGGATTTGGACTTATAAAAACAGACGAAAACTCTTTGGTTGTAAACTCCCGCCTCCAATTCACCAAAATATTCCATAATTCGTAATATCGCATATTATTACTATAGCGGTAAGAATTTAAAAATCTTTGTCAAGGACTTTT